>JAIRXX010000068.1 GCA_031268065.1 Propionibacteriaceae bacterium | reverse complement strand
CGCCGAGCACTTGGGCATTCCAAACCGGATATTCGTTGTGCAAATGGGTGAGGATGTGCTCTGCGAGTTGGTCGAAGCTCGGTGCCACGGCAAACCTCCAGCTAAGGTTCCGGCCCACCATCCCAGACGGCGGGCCGGAACTGTCTCGGGCTACGGGCTGACAGCCATATTCGTCCAGTCGCCCTCCTGGGCGAGCACGTATTCGGCATAGTTCGCCACCCGTTCGGAGTGGTAGAGGATATTCATCCGCGAGTACAGCGGGATCACCGGCGGATCGGCCATCACGGCGTCGCTCACCTGTGCCCAGATGGCCGGGGCCTCGTCGATGGGGGCAGCCATAGCCTGCTTCATCAGGCTGTAGGCGGCGTCCGAGTTGTAATCGGTGTAGTTGTACGTCTGCTCCGGGGGATAGGTGAACTGCGGCTGGTAGACCGAACGCGCACCGCCGCCCGCCCAAGTCGGATTCCAGCCAGACAGGGACAAATCCCATTCTCCGGTCTTGGTGTTCTCATGCACCATCATGAACTGGCCGTAGAAGTCGGAACTGGGCTTCGGCACCAGCTCGATCTCGATGTCCGCCTTGGCGAAGTTCTGCTGGATGATCTGGGCGATGGCGGGTTCAACAGCGTTGTCGGAACGGAAGGCCAGCTTAAGCTTCAGCCCGGAAACCCCGGCCTCCGCCAGCAGCGACTTCACCTTCTCCGGATCGCCGGAATTGCCTGTGGTGGCGTACGGGTCAACTGTTGAGTGCCCGACGACGCCGGAGCCGAAGATGCCGATGGCCGGTTCGGCTGTCTCGGAACCGCCCAACTGCTGCACCAGGGCCGCTTTGTCAACGCCGTACTGCAGCGCTTGGCGCACCTTCGTGTCTTTCAACGCGCCCTTGTTGTTGTCCGATACCGAGTTGATCCACAGGAAGAATGTCGCCGGGGACGGGTAGATGACGAGCTTTTCGTCACCGGCCCCGCTCAGCGTCACGAACTGGACTGGCGGCACCTGCATGCCGTACGTGGTGTCGGCGTCCCCCACCTGGACCTGCTGCATGGCCGCATCGGCGGACACGCCAAAGGTGACTTCGATGCGGTCTACGTTGGCGGCCCGCAGCGGATCGGATTCGGCGACCCAGCCAGCGCTGCGCTTCAGGTAGAGGTGCTGGTCATTGACATATTCGTCCACGGTGTACGGGCCGGAGGAGATGTAATTCTTTATGTAATCTGGGCTGTTTGGCTCGTAGTCCAAGGCTTCCACCGGCACCGGCGAGGCATTGGGCAGGGACAGCACGTAAATGAAGTCGGAGGTGGGGCTGTCCAGCTTGATGACGAGGGTGGAGTCATCGGGCGTCTGGATGCCCGCAACGTCATCCTCCAAGATGTGCTTCTTTATGTCCGCGACAGTTGGTTTATCGGCGTCGTAGCCCTTGCAGAAGTCCTCGAAGCCGACGATGGAATAGAAGTAGGTGGTGGTGTAGGCGGGCCGCAGCGGGTTGCAGATTTTCTTCAACCCGTTGGCCATGTCCTTGCTGGTGATGGCGCGCGGCGTGGCGGAATCCCACATGGCATTGCCGCGCATCTTGAACGTGTAGGTGAGTCCATCCTCGGAGATGGCGGGCAAATCCTCGGCCAGATCGCCGAAGGGGATGACGTTGGCCGCCTGGTCGTTGGACGCCTCGTAGCTGATGAGCTGGCGGGTGATTGGGCGGGCGATCGAGTTGGTTGCGACGAGCGCGAAGGACACCGGGTCGATCTGGGCATGGTCGTCATTGCCAACGATCTTGAGCGTGCCGCCAGTTGCCAGGACAGGCTCGCCGGAAGAAGAGGGCGATTGGGTGTCTGCCGGGCCGCCGCAGGCGGCTAACACCAGGCTCAAACAGGCCGCCAAACCAGCAGCTAGAGGTCGATTCAACACTGTGACTCCTACAGTTCCTTCCCCAAGCAATTTCCGTTGGGGTTGACAGCGAGCAGCCTACTAGGCAGATCGCTGGGCAAGCCAGCGCAACGTCCACCCGGAAACAGAACTGTTACAGGCCCTACGATAGACCCATGCCAACCATTGATCTGAACAGCGACATCGGGGAGAGCTTCGGCGCCTGGAAGTTGGGCGACGACGCCGCGATCATCGAAGTAGTTTCCTCCGCTAACGTCGCCTGCGGCTTCCACGCTGGCGATCCGCGTGGAATTTGGGCCACCTTGAAGGCTGCTGTCGCCGGTGGCGTTACGATTGGGGCGCACGTCGGCTACCGCGATCTGGCCGGGTTCGGACGGCGCGACATGGATGTCGCAAGCGACGACCTGATTCCAGAGGTCATCTACCAAATCGGGGCGCTGCGGGCGTTGGCTGGCTCGGCGGGCGGCAAGGTCAGCTACGTGAAACCGCATGGCGCCCTGTACAACTTCATCTGCCACGACGAGCGCCAGGCCACCGCAGTCGTGGAAGCGATTCGGCAGGCCGGGCCTGAGTTGGTCCTGCTGACGCTGCCGGATTCCCTAGCCGGGGACATCGCGGCGGCGTCTGGCATACCGGTGGCGCGCGAGGCGTTCGCCGACCGGGGTTACACGCCTGCGGGCACGCTGGTTTCGCGGCGGCTTCCCGGCGCCGTGCTGGCTGACCCGGAGGTGATCGCGGCGCGGGTGCTGCGGCTGGTCGCCACTGGCGAGATCGAGGCGGTGGACGGTTCGGTGGTGCGGCTGGCG
>JAIRXX010000066.1 GCA_031268065.1 Propionibacteriaceae bacterium | reverse complement strand
AAGCCCGGTCAGTGCCGACGGTGTTTCCAGCCAACGGCGTCTTGCCAGCTTCGGCGGCATAGGTCTTTACGTAGTCCATCACCTGCCGCTCGGCTTCTTCCAGGCTGAGTCCGCCCTCCAGTTGTTCCAACAGCCCCGACTCGGTGTGCATGTTGACTACGAAGGGGTCCATTTGGTCGAGCGCGGCTTGCGGCGGTCGGATGATCACATCGACGCCCTCGCCCAAGACGTTCAATTCTCCGTCGGTGACCAGGGCGGCGACTTCTATCAAGGCGTCGTCTTTCACGCTCAGCCCGGTCATTTCGCAGTCGATCCACACCAAAAGTTCGGTCATGGTTACCACCTTACGCGCTCAAGAGCGCTAACATCGTTTCCGCAAGTCATTATCTGGCCCCTATAGCTCAGCTGGATAGAGCAGCGGACTTCTAATCCGCCGGTCGCAAGTTCGAATCTTGCTGGGGGCGCTGTGTTGCGCTGCCGCCGCTTCGGCTGGCCTGCGGATAGTGGGCTGGGCGGGGTTTTCAATGCTCGTCGTAGTGGTCAAGGTGCGGGGCGTGGCGGTGCCCGTCGTGGATGTAATCGGTGTGGTCGTGGTGGGAGATTGCCGGGTGTCCGCAGTCGGCGCCGTGGGTGTGTTCTTTGTGCTCATCCACTTCGTGCGGCAATTGAGTCGGGTCGGGGTCGTCTACGACTCTGGGTAGCCTGCGTCGCAATCGTCCAGACAGCGGCAGTGTGACGGTGAAGACTGCGATGGTGAAGACCACGATCAGCGAGCCGGGTGGGGCGTTCAGGTAGTACGATCCGACGACTCCGCCGACTGAGCTGGCCGCGCCGATTCCCATCGCCAGGCCCAGCGCGGGGCCGAAGCCGATGGTCAGGTTGTTCGCGGTGGCCACCGGGACCACCATCAGCGCGCTGACCAGCAGCAGCCCGACGGTGCGCATGGAGACGGTGATGGTGACGGCGGCGAGAATGACGATGAGCAAGTTGTAGCGGCGCACCGGCAGGCCCAGGGTGCGTGCGTAGTCCTCATCGCTGCACACGGCGAACAGCTGCGGGAGCAGCCCCAAGGCGGGGACGAGAATGACTACCGACATGCCCAGAATCAGCCACAGGTCTTCGGCGGAGACGGTCAGCAGCGACCCGAACAGGTAGTTGGACAGCGTTCCAGCCCCTTGCCCGACCATTCCGGCCAGAAGTACGCCGGTGGCCAGCCCGCCGTAGAAGAGGATCGCCATCGCCACGTCCGCGCTCGCCTTGCCGGAGGTGCGCAGCAATTCGATGATCACCGCTCCCAGCACTGAGACCGCGACGGCCATCGGCAGCGGGGCGATGCCGGTGGCGAGCGCCAGGCCCACACCGGCGATGGCAACGTGCCCCAAGCCGTCGCCCAGCAACGACAGCCTGCGCTGCACGATATAGGCGCCGATGGCGGGGGACACGGCTCCGGCGATCACCGCGGCGATGATCGCCCGCTGCATGAAGGGCAGGACGAGGAATTCCATCAGCGCCCCCGATCCAACATGCCGGGCAACAACGGGGTACGCGGCCTCGGCTGCGTCTCATGTCCGTGGGAGGTTGTCGGGGCCGCGTACGGCGGGAGTACCCGTCCATCCCGGAGCACGATCTGCCGGTCCAGCATCGATTCGAGCGGGCCGGTCTCGTGCAGCACGATCAGCATGGCGCTGCCCTGGTTCTTCAAGGCTGCCAAGATTTCAGCCAGCCGGGTCTGGGAGCCTAGATCGACTCCGGCGAGCGGTTCGTCCATTATCAGCAGTTCCGCCTGGGAGACCAGCGCGCGGGCGATCAGCACCCGCTGCTGCTGCCCGCTGGAGAGGCGGTGATAGGGGTGGGCGGCCCGATCCGCCATCCCCACCTGCTCCAGTGCCGCGCTGATCTGGGCTAACTGGGTCCGGGTGCGCGGGCGGAATAGCCGCCGGGTAGCCAACAGCCCGGTGGTGACGACCTCGCTGACCCGCGCTTGCGGATATTGGATTTCGGCCCGCTGCGGCACATAGCCGATGCGCGACCATTGGCTGAATTGGGCCAACTCGGTGCCGAAGAGCCGGATCGACCCGCGCTGAAAGCCGATCAGCCCGAGCAGCGCGCGCACCAGCGTCGTCTTGCCCGAGCCGTTGGTCCCCATCAGCGCCACGGCCTCGCCGTTGGCCACCGTGACGCTGATTGAGCGCAGTATCGGCAGTCGGCCAAGCGTGACGGACAAGTCGTCGGTCTCTATCGCGTTCACTGGAGCTTTCCTGGTTTTTCTTAGTCCGGCTGGGCCGCTAGGACACCCGTCTCGCGGCCCAGCCTGACCTTACCGTGTCAAAGCAAACCGAGCCAGCAGTTTCAAAGCGATGTGCCGATCAGCCTTAGCCGATGGCGTCGGGCTATTTGCAGCTATTCGCCTGCTGCAGCGCTTTGAGGTTGGACCGCATCACTTCGATATAGTCTTTGCCGGCCGATTTGTCGTTCAGCCCCTCAATCGGATCCAGCACGTCGGTGCGCAGCCCCAAGTCGTTGGCCAGTGTTTTCGCAACGGCGTCAGAGGTCAAGACTTCAAAGAAGATGGTGGTGATCTTGTTTTCTTGGACGATGTGCTGCACTTCGGCCAACCTTGCTGCGGTCGGCTCAACTGTGGGGTCGAGTCCCGACAAAGGTATTTGCTGCAGATTGTAGTCGCGGGCCAGATAGGCGAAAGCCGCGTGGGTGGTGACGAAATCTTGGCGCTCGCAGTTGGACAGGCCGACCTCGAAATCGGTGTCGAGTTGGCTGAGGTCGTTGGAGAGCGCGGCCAGATTGGCCTTCTGCTCAGCTTCAAGGCCGGGTGCCACTTCGACAATCGCGTCAGAAGCGTCTGCCGCCATCGTCAGCATGTCTTTGGGCGACAGCCAGGTGTGCGGGTCTTTGCCGTGCTCTTCTTCCTCATGGTCGGCCTCCTCCTCGTGGTCCGCCTCTTCCTCGTGGTCGGCGTCCTCGCTGTCATGGTCGTGGGGAATGCCTTCCAGCAAGGTCAGATTCGCGCTCAAATCGATGACGTGCGCCGGGTTGGTGGTGGCAATCGCCTCGTCTACGGCGGCTTGGAAACCGGCCTGGTAGATGACCAGATCGGCCTCGGCTATGGCTTTAAGCTGCTGCGGGGTCAATTCCAAGTCGTGCGGCTCAGCGCCTGGCGGGGTCAGATTGGTCACCTTGGCGTCCGGGGCGAGCCGTTTGGCGAGGAATTCGTGCGGGTAGGCCGCCACTATGATGTCCAGCTTGTCGGCTGGTTGGACTTCGGTGGCGCATCCGGCGAGCAGCGTCGCCGCTATGGCGATTGGGGCGATGATCTTAGAAAACATGAGAACCATTATCAATAATAATCGCAGCGTTGTCAACTTCATTACCGCCGATGCGCTTGGGCTGGGCTAGGCTTATTCCCCGTGGGCTGTCAGCCGGACAGCTCAGCGGATGCAAAAGGAGCCAGCATGGCCACCCGACTTGAAAATGTCATTTCCCTCACCAAACGCCGTGGTTTCGTCTACCCGTGTGGCGAAATCTATGGAGGCACCAGGGCGGCCTGGGATTACGGCCCCTTTGGCATCGAATTGAAGGAAAACATCAAGCGGCAATGGTGGAAGGCGGTCGTCCAAGGGCGTGACGACGTGGTGGGCATCGATTCGTCCATCATCTTGCCCCGGCAAGTGTGGGTCGCCTCCGGACATGTGGGCGTCTTCTCCGATCCGCTCACCGAATGCCTTTCCTGCCACAAGCGGATGCGGGCGGACGAATTGGAGGACGCCTTCGAGCGCAAGCATGGCCGTATGCCTGCCGGGCTGGAGGAAGTCAACTGCCCCCACTGCGGCAATCTCGGCCAATTCACCACTCCGCGCGATTTCAACATGATGCTGAAGACCTATCTCGGCGTCATCGAGGACGAGTCGGGGCTGCACTACCTGCGCCCGGAGACCGCGCAGGGCATCTTCATCAATTTCAAAAACGTGGAGAACACCTCGCGGATGCGGATTCCCTTCGGCATCGGCCAGACCGGCAAGTCTTTCCGCAACGAGATAACGCCGGGGAACTTCATCTTCCGCACCCGCGAATTCGAGCAGATGGAGATGGAATTCTTCGTCAAGCCGGGCACTGACGAGGAATGGCACCAGCACTGGATCGACGCCCGGACCAACTGGTACGTCGATCTTGGCATCTCCAGCGACAATCTGCGCCACTTCGAGCACCCCAAGGAAAAGCTCTCCCACTACTCCAAGCGGACGGTGGACATCGAATACCGCTTCGGCTTCACCGGCAACGAGTGGGGGGAGTTGGAAGGCATCGCCAACCGCACCGATTTCGACCTCGGCACCCACTCCGAGCATTCCGGCCAAGACCTGTCCTATTTTGAGCAGGCGACCGGCGAGCGCTACCTGCCCTACGTGATTGAGCCGGCGGCTGGGTTGACCCGCTCGATGATGGCTTTCCTGATTGAGGCGTACACCGAAGACCAGGCGCCCAACACCAAGGGCGGTTTCGACACCCGCACCGTGCTCAAGCTCGACCCCAGGCTGGCCCCGGTCAAGGCTGCGGTGTTGCCGCTCTCCCGCAACGAGGCGCTGTCGCCCAAGGCGCGCGACCTGGCCGCCGAGCTGCGCAAGCACTGGAATGTCGAATTTGACGACGCGCAGGCCATCGGGCGCCGTTACCGCCGCCAGGACGAGATCGGCACTCCCTACTGCGTCACCGTCGATTTCGACACTTTGGAAGACCAGGCGGTGACCATCCGCGACCGCGATTCGATGAGCCAGCAACGGGTGGCGCTCAGCCAAGTGCGCGATTGGTTGGCGACGCGGCTGCTGGGCTAGTGCCAGCGGCCACCAAGGCCCAGGAAGGATTGGGCGTGCAGCCGCTCAAACTTGGCGACCTGAAAGTAGACCCGCCGGTAATCCTCGCGCCGATGGCTGGTGTCACCAATCGCGCTTATCGGCAGTTGTGCCGCGAGCAGGGGGTGCGGCTGGCG
>JAIRXX010000032.1 GCA_031268065.1 Propionibacteriaceae bacterium | reverse complement strand
CGTCCAGATCATCCAAAACCCGCTTGACCTCTTCGGCGCCGGTTTTACGCTGGAGAATTACCAGCGAATATTCGAGGATGTGCCAATCGGCCAAGGCTTCCTGAACACCGCCATTGTTTTGGCCCTCAAAGGCGCCATTACGATGCTCGGCGCACCGTTGGCCGCCTACGGGTTTGCCAAATACGACTTCCCCGGCAAAAATCTCATCTTCGGCGCGGTCATGATCACGCTGATGCTGCCCATCATCGTCCTCATCATCCCGTTGCTGCTGGAGATGAAAGAGCTGGGCTGGGTCAACAGCTATCCGGCGCTCATCCTGCCCGGCTGCGTTGACGCTTTCGCAATCTTTTGGATGCGGCAGGTGATCGCCGTCGTCCCAGATGAATTGCTCGACGCCGGGAGGATCGACGGCTGCAACGAATTCAGCCTGTTTTGGCGCATCGTAATTCCCGCCATCCGCCCTGGCCTTGCCGGACTCGGCGTGCTCACCATCATGAATATCTACAACGACTTCGTTTGGCCGGTCGTGGTGGCGAGTTCGTCAAATATGGCAACCCTGCAAGTTGTCCTGTCCACCCTGGCGCAAAATATCTCCGGCCACCGGATATCCGCCGACTACGCCACCGTCACCGGTGAATTGCTGGCGGCCAGCTCGGTCGCCCTGATCCCGTTGCTCGTCTTATTCATCGCGCTGCAAAAGCATTTCATCAACGGCATCCTGGCCGGTTCCGTCAAGGGATGACCCGCAATATTAGACCACCGAAGCATTTGAGAAAGACAGCCACCATGCCATCCAGCCATCCCCGCCCCGAATACCCCCGCCCCCACCGCGACCGTTCCCAACGTTGGGCCAGCCTGAACGGGGAATGGGGCTTCGAGCCGGAATGGGGTCCGGCCCGTGCCATCAGTGTCCCGTTCGCCTGGGAGACGCCCGCCTCCGGGGTCGGCCAAGCTTGGTTGGAGCGTGCCGCCTACACCCGCCGGATTGACCTGCCAGTTTGGGGCGCCGCCCGGACCTTCCTCTGCTTCGGCGCCGTCCACCACACCGCGCGGGTGCTGCTGGACGGCCAGCTCTTGGGCATCCACGTTGGCGGCCACACCCCATTTGAATACGACATCACCGATCTCACCATGCCTGGCGGTTCGGCGATGTTGCGCGTCGAGGTCACCGCGCCCATCGACAAGGCCCACATCCCGCACGGCAAGCAGCGCTCAATCCCCCGCAACGACTTCGACGGGGTGTGCTTCACCCCCACTTCGGGCATCTGGCAGCCGGTTTGGCTGGAAGCCCGCGGGCGGACGTACCTGGCTGAGCTGCGGATACGCGGCGATTCCCTGGACAGCTTTCACGTCGAAGGACGCCTGGCGGGCGACCACCCGCAGCGGATGGCCGTCACCATCGCCGGGGCGGGGGTGGATGCGGAACTGACCTGTGACCAGGACGGCCATTTCGGCGGAGAATTGCCGGTGGCCGCGCCCAGGCTGTGGTCTCCAGCCGACCCCCACCTCTACGGGCTGGCTGTCCAAGTCACCGACGGCGACAGCGAAGACGCCTTGACAGCGACTGCCGGGTTGCGCCGGGTGGAGATAGTCGGCGAGCAGTTATTCCTCAACCGGGAGCGCATCTACCTGCGCGGCGTCCTCGACCAGGGTTATTGGCCGCAGACCGGGCTGACCGCCCCCACCGACCAAGCCCTGCGCGACGACCTTTTGCTGGCCCGGCGGCTGGGCTACAACCTGGTCCGCAAGCACATCAAGCTTGAAGACCCGCGTTGGCTCGACCACGCCGACCGGCTCGGCATCTTGGTCTGGAGCGAGCCGCCCGGCCCCAGCCGCCATTCGGCCAGCGCCGCCGAAGCTTTCCTAGCCCAGCTGCCCGATTGGATCGCCCGCGACGCCAATCACCCCTCCATCATCATCTGGGGGCTTTACAACGAGGAATGGGGCCTGGACTGGGACATCGCCGGACGCCCGGAGTTGGCCGCTGCCGCCCGCGCCGCCTATGAACGGCTGGCCGGGCTGGATCACAGCCGCCCGATAGTCGAAAATTCCGGTTGGGAACATGTGCGGACCGACCTGTTGGACTGGCACCTTTACCAGGACGACCCCGCGCGTTGGGCCGCCCAGATCGCCGCCTTGGCCGCTGGCGAGGCCGAGACTTTCCCGGTCACCCTCGGCCCGGACTTCACCGTGGAGAAGGGGCTCTACGCCGATGACGGCATCCCCAGACGCGGCCTGCCCATCCTCAACAGCGAATACGGCGGCGGTTTCGGCAGCCTGGAACGCGCCTGGCATTTGCGCTGGCAGACCCAGGAGCTGAGGCGCCACGACCGCTTCGCCGGTTACGTCTACACCGAACTGACCGACGTTGAACACGAGGTGGCCGGACTGGTTGACGCTTGGCGGCAGCCCAAAGACTTCGCCCAACTCGACCCCGCCGAGGTCAACGCCCAGACCGTCTTGGTGCTCGACGTGCTGCCCGCCGCCCCCGGCGCCGATGTGCCGGAGCCGACCGGGCCGCTGACGTTGGCCGTCCAGGTCTCCCATCATGGTTTGGACGCCCTCTGCGGCACGCTGTGCGCCGCCTGGTCCCCCACCGGCTCCGCACTGCCGCCGGACGCGGTGGCGCAGGTGGCCGCC
>JAIRXX010000010.1 GCA_031268065.1 Propionibacteriaceae bacterium | reverse complement strand
TGGCCGCGCGGGAGGCCTCCATCTGTCCGGGGACCGGGGTTTCTTGCTTCTCGATGGCCAAATTGGATACCCCGGCGGTCACTTGGTCGAAGCCCGCTTCGCGCAATTGGCAGGGTCGGCCACCGCGATAATTCAGCGCCAGCACGTTCGCCCCGTCTGGCACGTCTTGGAGCATCTTTTCGGAGAGCTGCGTGGAGAGCACGTCGTCGGACTCGTAGGACACGCCCGGTCCTTCGCCGCCTCCGAGCAGCACGACTGGAATCTTCGCCTCTGCCGCCGCGCTCAGCCCGGTGGCCAGCGCGGTGGCGGGGAAGATGGTGACCAAGATCGCGTCGGATTGCTTCTGCACCAAATTCTGGATGGCCGAATTGGCCGCGTCTACGCTGCCATTCGCGTCAACCAAGGTGGTTTGGTAGCCGAGGCTGGTTGACTCGTCTTGGGCGCCTTTAACCATGTCGCTCACCGCCACATCAGTCGCTGAAAATGTGACGATGCCGATCTGCAGCGGGCTTCCGCTCTCGCTGGTACCGCCTCCGGCATTCTGCTCGCCGGCGCCGCAAGCCGAAATGAGCAGCGCCAGCCCTAACCCGGCGGCCAGGCCGCCGATTTTCCGTATTCGCACCTTGTTCCTCCTCGAACGTACAAACTCCAAAGTGAGCAAATGCTCAATATAGGAAAACTCCCAGATAAGAGTATGGTGTAAACAGTAATGGCTGGGGTATGCTTCGTCAAGACACCGGAATAGGGAAGCTCAACGCGGGCGAAGGTGAGCATTTGACCAAGGAAGGATTTACGCACATGGCCAATGTCGACCTCATGGTGCGAGCCGCCACGCTCAGCTATCTGCAGCAGTTGAGCCAGAGCGAGATAGCCGCCGAGTTGGGAATATCTAGGCAAAGCGTCTCCCGGCTGCTGAAGCAGGCGTTGAACGAGGGGATCGTCCACATCGAAATCACTCCGCCCGCGCAGACTGTCGAATTGCTGGCTGGCCAGCTTGTCAAGCGTTATGGCTTGGCCGACGCCGTTGTGGTTTCAACGGTCGGGGTGGCCGAGCGCAGCATCAGGCGGTTGGTGGTGAAGGCCGGGGCGCAATATCTGACCAACCACCTCGACAAGGTGGGGACGCTTGGGGTGAACTGGGGGCGGACGATCCTCGATGTCTCCTACCATTTGCCCAGGGTGGAGTATCCAGACATCCAGGTGGTGCAGTTGAACGGCTCGTTCCCCGGCATCGTCAACGGCGGGCCGGAGTTGGTGATAAACAATGTCGCCCAGGCCTTGAGCAGTTCCCATGTGACGACGATGAACGCGCCGATGTTCGTAGATTCCAAGGCGGTGCAGCAAGTTTTGATGCATGACTCCAGGATCGCGGCGGCGCTGGCCCTGGCCCGGAATGCCGATGCCGCCCTGTTCACCGTGGCCAATGCCTCGCGCAAGTCCGACCTCTACCGGCTGGGGTATTTGAAGGAGCAGGACATCAAAGAGCTTGGGCAAACCAGCGCCGTGGGCGAGATAGGCGGCAAATTCTTCGATGAGAACGGCCAGCCTGCCGCTGAGTCGTTCGCCGAGCGTTGCGTTTCGCTGGAATTGGCCGAATTGCTCGCCATTCCGCAACGGATTTGCGTGGCAGTGGGTGATGAGAAGTCGGGTTCGGTGAAAGCCGGGCTGCGCGGCGGCTACATCACCGCGTTGATCATCGATGACGCGCTGGCCAGGGGGATTTTGGCCGATTCGTGAGCCAATCTGGGCTGCCAGGCGGCACAATGGGGGAGTGCTGACGCTAGGACTTCCTTTCATAGACTCGCTGACCCAGGCCGCTGGCGGCAAAGTCAGGGTGCTCGCCTGGGCGGAGCACGGACTGGCGCCGGAGGTTGGCTATGCCGTCGCCCTGCTGGAGAGCTTCGCCTTCTGCGCAGACGGCGCGTGGACCTTCATCGATTGGGCGCAGATAGACCGGGGCAGTTGGAACGGCGCCCAGAAGACCCTCAACGTGGTGGTTGCCGACGGCAGAAAATACCAATTTGCGTTCGCCGCCCCCGGCCAGCTGCCCGAAGTTTTTGTGGAACGGGTCAACGCATCCATCGTCTTCGCGCACAATCTGGAGATCGACGGCCACCGGGCGGTGATTTCCAAGCGGCGCAGCCTGGCGAAGGGGGCCGGGCAAGGAGAGTGGCGCGTCACCGCCGCTGTTGGCCTGGACCCCTCCGATCCGTCGCTGTTGGCCGAATTGGAAAGGTTGCGCGCCGAATTTGAATGAGACCCGGGATGCTCGGCGGCGGATCGCTCCCGGTAGCGGGTGCGCCAGCGACGGCCACAGGCGCGGTCGTTTGGCTGCGACAGTTTCGCGCGGAGATTCCCCGGTCTGGACGGCTGTGTGGTAACGTAGGCCTTCGCCTAGCGCATTCCCCTGTAGCTCAATCGGCAGAGCGTCGGACTGTTAATCCGCAGGTTGGAGGTTCAAGTCCTCCCGGGGGAGCTGAAGTCCAGCCCAAAGACTCACCGGGCGCGGACGCTGGGGGGCGATAGCTCAGCCGGTCAGAGCAGAGGACTCATAATCCTCCGGTCGTGGGTTCGAGCCCCACTCGCCCCACAAGCTTGGTGTTTCGGTACTGAAATGCGTTGGGTTTGGTTCCTATGTTTTTCCTGGTCTCTGCCTGCCGACAGCGCTCACTCAGCGGCGTCTCGTGCATTTTGCGTGCTCTTCACACCGAGTAGTGCTCTGCGCGCAACTGTGCCTCATCGCCGACCAGCAGGTCTCCCCGTCTCTCTTCCACCCAAACAACTTAAGACTGCCTTCTTGACAACCTTCACTCAAACGCGGTTAGATATGCTGCATATTGTGCAAACGGACTGCATAATATGCAGATAAGGGGCTGAAGGTGGATGCCGCGCTGAAAAATGTGTACCTGTCAGGACTGCTTCCTACCATCGATGTAGCCAAGGCTGAGGATGTAATACCTACTTGTGCTGCACTGAGATCGGGCGGGCTTAAGGTAGCCGAGATCACCTTGCGAAGTGAAGCATCGCTAGCGGCGGTGAGCCTTGCCAC
>JAIRXX010000001.1 GCA_031268065.1 Propionibacteriaceae bacterium | reverse complement strand
CGCGGCCAGGGTGGCGCTGAAAAGGCTCCAAGCGGACAAGGCCACAGCCACCAAAGAGGCACGGGTCAAGATCGACGCCGACATCAGCGCGGCCAGAAAAAACATCCTCGCCCTCTCTGCGAACATGGCCACCCTAAAAGACCACAAGCTCAAGATTGGCACGGACTTCAAAAAGGCCAAGAAGGAATTGAAAGACCTGACCGAGGACCAGAAGGTCGTAGTGGAGGCCGAAGCCGAGACCGCCGCCGCCAGGGCGAAGATCACGGCCCTCGTGCGCACCAGGGTTGTGAATCTTTTGGTGCGGGTGAAGTCGTCAGCTGCGGCGGCGAGCCTGGCCAACATCGCCAAGGGCATCTCCGGGCTGAACATGATGCAGCAATGGTCGCGCTCGTTTGAGAATTTCTTCGCGAACCTGCCCCAGATCGCGTTACGCATAGCCGGTCTGACCGCCGTGATCGGCGGGCTGGCGTCGATGGCCATGTCGGCGCTGTCCAGCATCGCGCCTTTGGCCTCCAGCCTCGCCCAGATCGCGCCCCTGGCGCTCTACGCGGCTCCCGCCTTCGGCGCGCTCACGGCCAGCGTCGGCACGCTCATTGCGGTCTTCAAAGGCTTGGGGAGCACCGCCTCGCCTGCCGCGAAACGCTTCAACAAAGTCCTAGACGGCGTTAAGAAGCAGCTTTCCAAGGTTAAAACCGCGCTCCAGGAGGTGTTTTTCACCTCCGGTTCCACGCAGGCTTTCGAGAGGCTCGCCAATGGGCTTCTTCCAGATATGGAGTCCGGCCTGAAGCGGGTCGCGTCCCAGCTGGGCAAAATGGGCGTGCTGATATCGCATTCGCTTCTGTCGGAGCTTCGCGGGGGCGTGCTCGCCCAATTCTTCGACAGCCTCGCCTCTGGCATGCGGAACGCCCGGCAGGGCATCGCCGACATGGTTGCGGGGCTGACCCGCATCGGCACAGCCGGGTCCGAGGTCTTCCCCGACGTGGGCAGGAAAATCTCCGAAATGGGGGCGCGGTTCAAAGAATGGACCCAGACTGCCGACATCGAGGGCGTCATTCGGCGCGCAGCCGAGCAGGCCGGAAACCTGTGGGCTGCGCTGAAGAACGCCGGAGGCGTTGTAAAGGGCATTTTCTCTGCGATGAGCACAGGAGAATCATCCGGATTGGCCACGCTGGCCGCGACCCTGGGCGCAGTCCGCGAAGCAGTCGAGTCCCCCGCCTTCCAGAAGGCCATGCAGACGGTGTTCGCCGGTGCCGCAGAGGGCGCCGAAGCGCTGCGCGAAGCGCTAGGCCCAATCGGAGAGTCCTTCTCCGAACTCGCCCCGACCTTGAAGAATTTCCTGTCCACCACGGGCAAAATGGCTGCGTCCCTGCTGGAGGGCATCGCAAGGGCGCTGGCCACCCCGGCGGCGCAAGACGGCATCAACGCCGCACTGGAGGCGTTCCAGCAGCTTGCCGGGCAGATCGACTGGGACGAGGTTGGCAGGCTGATCGGGTCCATCGCCAACGCCCTTGCCGCGACCGCGCCGCTCATAGGCAAGATCCTCGACGCTTTGCTGCCTGTGCTGCCCGACATCATCGACGCGTTCACCGAGCTTATACCGCCGATCACCGAGGTTGTGGTGGCGCTGATGCCTTCCCTGGTCGAAATCATCAAGGCTTTGCTGCCGGTCATCACCGCTCTCGCGCCCGTCATCACCGCGCTCGCACCCGTCGTGGAAATGCTCGCCCAGGTCATCGCCGCCGGGATGAAGCCGCAACTCGACGTCCTCGCTTGGGTCATCCGGGACGTGCTCGCCCCAGCGATCCAGTGGATGGCCGATTTCATGGCCCCGACGTTCGCGCTGATCGGCGGGATACTCAAAGGAGATTTCGCCGGAGGCTGGGAGGCCGCGAAAGCGAAGGTTGCCGAGTCCGCGCCGAGAATACGCGCCGCAGTGCAGGGCATGATCGACAACGTGCTGTCGGCGGTGCGCGAATGGGTGGACCGATTCACCGCGTGGGTGCGGGAATTGTGGGACGGCGTGACCCGGAAATTCTCCGAAGGCGTGGCAGGCGCGGTCGATTGGGTGCGCGGGCTTCCGGGGAAGATCGCCGCCGCGCTCGGGAACACCGCGCTGCTGCTCGTCAAAGCGGGCAAATCGATCATCGACGGGTTCCTAGACGGGTTGAAGGCGTCCTGGAAGAAGGTGACCGATTTCGTCGGCGGGATCGGCTCGTGGATCGCCTCCCACAAAGGCCCGCTGTCCTACGACTACCGATTGCTGCAACCAGCGGCGCACAAGATCATGGGCGGATTCCGCGATGCCTTGGCCGCTGACTTCCGAGACACGCAAAAGCTGGTGGCCGGGTTCGCGCCGAGGCTTGCCGCAGCCACATTGACGCTGGACGTGTCCGGCGCGAGAAACACCGGGGACCGGGACGCGATGGCCGGGGCGCTCATGGGCGCGCTGTCGCAGATGCGCGTCAAGGCCGACTTCGGATCGGTGGACGCGATCACCGGGAAGGTCTTCGCGGACCTGCAATTCGAGATGGCGAGGAGCTAGGACTATGGCTTTGACCCTTGTGGGTGCCGCGCGGCAGGCGACGACCGCCGCCGGGAAGCTCATAAAATTACCCGCTGGCACGCAGGCCGGGGATTTCCTGATCTCGTGGGACTACACCGGGCAGGCCGCGAGCGGCTCCACATGGACCCGATTTGTCGACAACTACTTCCGCCCGGTCACCCAGGCCGAAGTTGACCAGGGCGGCTGGTACGACGACCCGAA
>JAIRXX010000284.1 GCA_031268065.1 Propionibacteriaceae bacterium | reverse complement strand
GGAAGTCATCGTTGCGGGCGGCTCACGGGTGGACCCCGGCCAGACCGCCAGTGCCTTCGCTGACGAAGTAATGATTTCCGGAGGCGGCGATCCGTCATGGCTGCGCGAATGGCTGCGGGCTGACAGCCGGGTGGCCGATCAGTGGGAGAAGGCGCTGGCGGATAGCGGGAAGCTGACCGGCTACCACCTGGCCAATGCCGTGCTGGACAGCCTGGCTGGCGGCTCGCTGGTGCTGGGCAATTCCAACCCGGTGCGGGACGCCGACCTGGCCCCGATCCGCGACACCGCCGGGGGAGCGGTCTACGCGAACCGGGGGCTGGGCGGCATCGACGGCACCTTGGCCACCGCAATCGGAATCGCGCTGCGGGCAGGCACGCCGACCACCCTGCTTTGCGGCGATCTGAGCTTCCTCCACGACTCGAACGCGCTGGCCATCGGCCCCGGCGAGCCGCGCCCGGACCTGCGCATTGTGGTGGCTGACGACCACGGCGGCTCCATCTTCGCCACCCTGGAATACGGCCAGCCGCGATTCGCCGCCGTCTTCGAGCGGGTCTTCGCCACCAGCGTTCCCACCGACCTGGTGGCGCTCGCCCAGTCCCACGGTATCCCCGCCTGCCGGACCCAAGGCCTGCCCGAAGCCCGCCGCCTCTTGGCCGAGCCATGCCAAGGCATAGAAGTGCTAGTGGTGGAAGTGGACCGTTCCGCCCGCGCCCAGCTGACGGCACAGGCCGCCGTCATAGCCGAGTCGCTCTAAGGCGTTTCGCCGACGGGGAACGTCTCTATCGCTGATAAGGGTCTGACCCTGGCCCGCGCCTTGACTGAGTGGGAGGTTTCCGAGGTTCTTGCCAGACGGTGATCGCTCATAGCCCGGCCACGCCGCTGGTGGCTCCGTCCGTGCTCAGCCGACGGTCAGCGCCTAGCGTGCTCCGGGCGTTAGCTGGGCACCGGGCTGGGTCTGCTGTGCGATGGTGGAGAATAGCCGGGTGACTGATTTAGCCCATGTCTGGACCGACCTGCCCTGGTGGGCCTGGTGCGTTGTGATCGCCGCCGGGGTGGTGATCGGATTCGCCAAGACTTCTATCGGGAATGTCTCGCTGCTCGCGGTGGTAGCGATGGCGCAGGTGTTGCCGGTGCGGGATTCGACCGGCGTGGTGTTGCTGCTCTTTCTCGTCGGTGACCTGGTGGCTATCTGGGTGTATCTGAAGAATGTGGATTGGAAGCTGATCGTCTCGCTGATTGTGCCAGTGCTGGTCGGCCTGGGCTTGGGTTCGGTATTCCTCAACTTTGTGAGTGACACCGCGCTGAAGAAAACCATCGGCGTGATCGTCCTGGTTTTGCTGGTAATCGGATTCTGGCCGGATAAACTTGGCGTGCAGCGGCGTCCGGTCGCTTTCGGCTACGGCGCTATGGCCGGTTTCACCACGATGGTTGCAAACGCCGGTGGTCCGGCGATGAGCCTCTACCTGCTGGCCGCAAAATACGACAAACTCAGCTTCCTCGGAACGACGGCGTGGTTCTTCTTCTTTGTGAACGCCAGCAAAGTGCCGATCTCAATCGGCCTGGGGATAGTCCGGGTGGACACCGCCCTTTTCGCGCTGGCGCTAGCCCCGGCTGTGCTGTTGGGCACTTGGCTGGGCCGAATACTGATAAAACGAATCGAGCAGCAGACTTTCGAACGCCTGGTCACCATCTTCGTGGCCATAGCCGCCCTCTACCTGATCGCCGTCTAGCCGCCCTGCAAAGTTCTCCGCCCGACGCCCACTGCGATACTTCGCGGGAACCCCGAGAGCATAAAACCCATGCCTCATCCGCCAAGGTTCTGGCGGCCAAGGAACCTAGACAAGACCCAGTTCGTCTTAGTTCCTCTAACATTCTCTAAGATCTTCTAACATTCTCTTAGTTTCTCTAAGAACCTCTAAGAACCTCTGACACACTTAGCCGCGTGGGTGGACGGCTGGACGCTTGGACGGCTGGACGCTTGGGCGGCGTCTGACAGGCTGTGGCCGACATCGGGGGGATGACGGTCGTGGGCGGGGGAGGGAGTTCACTGTTTGCCGAGCCAGCGGCGCAGCGACCAGGTGGCCCGCACGTCGTCTTCGTTGTACTCCAGGACGCGCTTGCGGGCCTGCTCGCGGATTGCCGGAGTCTTCCCGCTGACGGCGTCCTCGAACCAGCGCATTGAATTCAAGCCGCCTGGATCGCTGTCGCGCCAGCGGAAACCAGTCGCGCTGCAGGCCACAGTCTTCAGCCCCAGGCCGTGGACGCTGAAGTAATTGGCCCGCATGATGGCGAAGAGGTCTACGAAATTGGTTTGGGCATATTCTTTCGCCCAGCCCAGTTCCGGGTCGCCGCCCGCCGCCAGCCGGTTGATGCGGACGGTCTCATAGTCGGAATAGTGGTAGACCAGCGCGTCGGCGCCGCCGGCCAAATCCCGCAGCCAGCCCAGCGCCTCTTTGGCCAGGGCCAGTTCGGCGGCCTGGTCGAGGGGTTCAAAGCGGGCGAAGGGGCGGTAAAACTGCTTGGAGCGCGCTTTGTCGTCCACCCAGAACCCCCACAGGTAAACGCGGTCGTCGCGGCTGGTTTCCAAGTCGATGTCGATTTCCAACGCGGCTTGGGGCAAGGCCAGCTTTCCGGTGGTCGTCCGTTCCAATTCGACTCCGGCCAGCATTAGCCGCGAACGGCGCTGCGCGGTCCTGATCCGCTCTTCAGCCCCGCTGCGGCTGCCCATCAGCGGAAGCCGGGCGGGCAGAAACACGTCAAGGTCCAATTCGGCGAATTGGGCACAGGTGGAGACGCCTGCCTCGCGCAGCACGGTGATTTGTTCCGGGTCCAGCGGCGTTTTCGCCATCCGCAGGCTCAGATCGTCTGGATCGAGCCGCTCGGCGCAGGGCGACTGCCAACCGCAAGAGTCGCATTCGCGGCTGATGATCGGCAGCATTTCGGCGCCGAGCTGCGGATCGCCGGTTTGGGCGCGTTCGGCTATCTCCACCCGTTTGCAGAATTCCCGCAGATAGAGCTGCAGCGGGCTGATCAGATCGCCGTTTGACTTGATGCTCGGCTCATCCAATCCGATCCAAGTGATCACCGGGCCAACCTCGGCGAATTCGTCGATGCCGACCACTCCGCCCAGCGCCCGTTCACCGGCGTGGCCGCTGGCCTGCAGCAGCAGCCAATAATGGGCTAGCTGCAAAGCTGTGCCGGGGCGCCAGGACCAGCGGACGCGGCGTCCCTCGGCTTGGTGGTGGGCAGTCGGATCGGCAAGGGTGGAGTATTCGCAGCATCCGGCTGTCGCTTTCTCAGTCACCCGCTGGTATTTGACCAGCACCGGGTAGTAGCCGCGATTGTCTTCGTCGCGGACCAGGACCGGCACCCGGCCACAGCGGTGCGTGGCGAGATCGCGGGGGAGTTGCCCGTCGAAGATCAGTTTCGCCCCGGCATCCATCGCCGCCAGGCAGGCCGCCTCATCGTTGTTTCGGTCTGGTCCAGCTTCGAGCGGCTGTGCCGCAGGGTAGGCGGTGCGCAACGCCTGGTTGACTTTGCGCTCGAACAGCGCTGAGCCGGGGAACCTCGTCGGCGGGCCGGAGTTTTCGGCGGATTGCCCGGAATAGGCGTTGTAGGTCTTGACTGGGCAAGACCTCGCTGCGTGGGAATCCAGAGTGAACGTCACGCAAACGCCCGGTGCAGTGCCACGATCCCGCCGCTCAGATTTTTCCAGCTGACCGATTGCCAGCCAGCTGCCAGCATCAAGTCGGCTAGGGCGGGTTGGTTCGGCCAGGCCAGTATCGATTCGCTGAGGTATTCGTAGGCGAGCGGATTGGAGGAGGTCAGCCGGGCCACCTTGGGCAGCCCATAGCGCAGATACGCCTGGTAGGCGGCTCGCAGTGGCCGGTAAACCGGGGTGGAGAATTCGCAGATCACGATGCGCCCGCCAGGCCGGGTGACCCGCCGCAACTGGGCCAAAGCCGCTTTGGCGTCCGCCACATTGCGCAGCCCGAAAGAGATGGTCACCGCGTCGAAGGCGTTATCGGCGAAGGGCAGTGCCAGCGCGTCCGCATTGACGAAGGGCAGTTGCGGGAGCCGCCGCTTGCCCACCTCCAGCATCCCGAAACTCAGATCGGCGGCAACCACCCTGGCCCCTGCTTGCGCGAAGGGGGCTGCGGAAGTGCCGGTTCCGGCAGCCAGATCGAGAATCGCCTGTCCGGGCTGTGGATCGACGGCGCGGACGGTCTGCTTCCGCCACCAGCGGTCCTGCCCTGCGGAGAGGAGGTCGTTCACCAAGTCGTACCGCTTGGCCACATGGTCGAACATATCGGCGACCTCGGATGGCTCGCGCCCCAGGTCAGCCCTGCTCCCTGCCTTCAACACGAGCCAAGCCTAACTGATGGCCCGGAGAACCCTGGAACCCGGTCGGCGGGGCATGGGTGCCGGGAGCGGGACATCGCCATCCGTCTGCTGAAGGCTCTGTTTCTGGTACAGAGAAGAAGCGCAGCGCCGTGGAGCAGTGGACCTGGCCCGTGATATCAAGCTGGCCTACCCTGGCCTGCGCGGATTCTCGGTGCGGAACCTGAAGTACATGCTGCGGTTCGCGCGAGAGTATCCGAATCTCGAAATAGTGCAGCCACTGGCTGCACAAATTCCGTGGACCAGCCACATCGTTCTCCTCGACAAGGTGCAAGACCCAGCGATAAGGGCATGGTACGCGCAGCAAGCGGCTGAAAACCAGTGGTCGAGACGAGGGCTGATAGACCGTATCGACCGCCGTCTCTTCGACTGAGCGCCAGCTTCAGAAACGCTTCGCGGAACACGACCCGGCGGGTCGGGTTGTGATCTGGTCCGACCCGGAAGCTGAGTGCGCCCCACAAGTTGACTTGCTGACCTTGCCCGGCGTGACGGTCCTTCATGTTGAGCACCTTCCCCTCGTACACCCAGCTTGGAATGGCGGCGCTCCTGCCTCATCAGAATTTGGCCTTCGCCGATGGTGACAAGGTGCTGGTGGACGATGCGCCGTTCGACACCACCGAACGGCGGGCCAGGCTACTGGCCGCCTTCCATGCTTGCAGCGGCGGTCCTGGTAGGGGTCATAGTTCGTAGATACACCCTGGCTGGTGCTGCGCCCGCCGCTCGCGCGGGGCTGTTCGTTCTGGCGGGGTGGGTAAGGGTGGGCTTCGGTTACGTGGGAGAATCAGAGCATGGCAAAGAAGGAACCGGTGCTGCGGGTTGTCGATTTGAAGAAATCATTCGGCCCAGTGGTAATCGTGGAAGGGTTTTCGCTGCAAGTCTTCCCAGGCGAGGCCATCGCGCTGACTGGACGCAACGGGGCCGGGAAATCGACTATTTTGCGCTGCCTAATCGGCGCCGACCGCCCAGACGCCGGTGTGGTCGAGATTAGCGGCATCCCGGTGTTGGAGACCGATCCGCGCATCCGCCGCGATGTCGCCACCGTGATTGACGATCTGGATTTCTTTCCTGACTTGAGCGTGGTGGAGCATCTGGACCTTTTGGCCAGGGCGCATGGCATCCCCGATTCTGACGACGCCGTGGACGAGGTGCTGCGCGAGGTGCAATTGGTGCCGCAGTCGGGCCAATTGCCGGGAACGCTGTCCTCCGGGCAGCGCCGCCGTCTGGCGCTTGCCACTGCTTTCGTACGTCCCCGCAAGCTCTTGGTGCTCGACGAGCCAGAGCAGCGGCTCGACGTGGAGGGCGTGGCCTGGCTGGCCGCCCGGCTGCAGGCTGAGCGGCGACGCGGCCTGGCAATCGTGATGGCCAGCCACGAGCCGGAGTTGGTGGACAAGGTGGCCACCAGGGTTATCGCGCTGGCCGGGGCTACTTACGAGAGTGAAGATGAGCAAGAAAACACGTAAGAAGGCCGTCGCGCCCAGCGAGCCGGTGGTTGCCGCCGAGGCTGTCGAACGGGAATATGAATTCTTCTTCCTGCCCGACGCCGATCCGGTGCCGGCGGACGAGCGCGATCTGCACGATCTGATGAAATGGTGGCGCCACGGGCGTGCCACCAAGACCATCTGGCAGGCAATCTCTGACGGCTATGTGGCGCTGTTCACCGCAGTGGTCATCACCGCGATGCTGGCCAGCGTGGTGGTCGATGCCCAGTCCGGGCAGTCAGGCTGTGATTCGCTGACCTGTGCCACCGCCAAAACGCTGCTCCCAGCGGCGACCTGTCTGGCCTGCTACGCCCTGGCTTTGAGCGTGGCCCGGATGTTCGGGCCGATCCTCGCCTCGGCGGCGGAGGGTTTTTGGCTGATGGACGCGCCGATCAGCAGGCGGCAGTTGCTGCGATCCCGGATGGTGATCCCGGTGGTGATCGCCGGTGCGGTGGCGCTGTTGCTGACCGGAGTTGTGGCCGCGTTGGCTGGAGTGGACTGGATCACAGTGGCCATCTGGGCGCTCGGCGCCGGTGTCGGCTCGGCGGCGATGATGGCAATGGCCGCC
>JAIRXX010000271.1 GCA_031268065.1 Propionibacteriaceae bacterium | reverse complement strand
CGCAAGGCCATCAAAGCGAAGATTGAATATCTGCTCTCTGGGTCCGCGCCGTCTCCCACGGCGAACCGCTGTCAGATAAGTGTGCTCACCAGCTTTGAGCAACTCCGCAAGTCGCGGGGCATGATCATGCTCAAGATGGCTCCAGAAGTAATCGAGTTTCTCCAACGGCCACCATCTCGGATCATCAGGTCTGGTCGGTTCAATGATGTCAGCGAGAGTCGTGGGCGACTGCTTTGGCAGAGAAGGGAAGTTGAAGAAGTGCCAGGGCAGATTACGGTTGCGTTCGTATGCCTGGCGCACTTTGTACCTGTGGATATGATCGTCGGGCATCAATGAGAACGGACTGGTTGGGAGGCCTCTACCTGCAATGATGAATACCCTGTTCCGCGCCTGCGGCACGAAATGCCTGGCATCTACCTGTACTAGGTCGAATGCATATCCAAGCTTTGCGATATTTCTAAGCAGAATGTCGATGCTCGAACCTTCGTGAAGCGTAAGGAGGCCTGGAACGTTCTCAAGCAATAAGTATCTAGGTGCTCGTCCCTGGGAAACCAAGGTCTCAATACGGCGAAGAAATGACCAAACTACGCCGCTGTGCTCTCCGTTTATCCCTCTTCGGTTCCCAGCTTGGCTAAGGTCGACACACGGGAATGATGCGGTCGCCAGTGTCGCCTTGGGTATGTCAACAGCATTGACCAGTTGTATGTCGTAGTCCACGAGATTGGCAGTGGGGTAATTCGCCAAGTAGGTGGCGTTTTTCTTAGGGTCATTGTCATTGGCGAAGAGGCAGGTCCAGCCCAAGCCACTGAGCGCTGCATTTACCAAGCCCACACCTGAGAAAAACTCTATGAATGTCAGCGGAGTGGTAGGGGTGCTGGTGTTCTGTATGCGAAGTGGGGAGATCGAAGCAGATTGCGAGCTTAGTGCCGTACCTGGCGAATTTCCGTCTGCAGGCAGAACCCCTGAGGTGCTTACCACAGCCAATCCGCCACGTCTGGGAAACGCTGATGGAGACTGACCTGGCGCATCAGTTGCCGCATTACGGGGTACTGCTGTCTGCACAGCGCAAGTGTACCCAGGGCTGCCGACATTTTAGGGTATTTGACGACTAGGACGTGTAGTCGGGTACCGGGATTGAACCGTCAAGGCGACTGCGGGTCGAAGTGGCGGATTACTGTTTCCATGACGCGCTGGAAGACTGCTTGCCCGCGCGTTGTCAGCTCGGCGTTGGACAGGGTTAACGCCAGGTCGGCCAGCGGGGAATTTAGCTTCGCAGCACTGTCGTCGGCACCTGTCTCGGCGATTTCCCGCTCGGTGATTTCGATGATGGCGGCGGTCACTTCCGCAACCAGCCGCTCAACCTCTGCGTCGGGAGTCGAATCATCGATCTGCCGCACCGCGCGGTCAAGGTCCATGAAGTGGCCCACACTTGGATCGGAAACGATGTGCTCCAGGGAGCCGGTGAACGTTTCGCGCTCGGATTCGGAGCTGAGGCCGTCCATCAATTCGATCAGGTCTTTGATTTCGGTGATCGAAGCGCCGTCTGCGCCAGCGCCGCGCAGCGCGTCCACAATCGGCACATAGCGCGGCGGCAGTTCAAGCTGTCCGGTGTGCAGCAGTGAGGCGACTTGCCGCCTGCGGGCTTGCAGCACCTCAATCTGCTCCGCCAAATGCCGGTCCAATTCCGCCAGTACGGTGTCGGTGTCAGCGTCGTCCGGGTAGCGCAGCAGCTCGGCGATCCGCGCCAGCGGCAAGCCCAGCCTGACCAGGCGGCGGATGCGCAAAACTACCAGCACATGGGCGGGGCCGTAGCTGCGATACCCACCTGCGGTGCGCTCGGGTTCCGGCAGCAACCCGATCTGGTGGTAATGCCGCAGCGTGCGCACGGTCACGCCCACCAGGTCGGCAAGTTGTTGGCTGGTCCACGCCAACCGCTCGTTACCCATCCGAACCTCCTACTTCGCCCCGGTGGCCGAAACAATGTCCTGGCCACCAGGCGTGTCTTCGGATTCGGCCACGCTTGGCGCCAACCGCCAAGAACGCGAAGCTGCCATGAACGCTATCGCGGCGGTGACGATGGCCGCCAGCGCCGCCAACATGTTGCCCAGCCCAAGTTGCTCGATGCCCAGTGCCGCGCCCAGTGTGGCGAAAGGCGCCAGGCCCAGCGTCAGCGCATTCTGGTTGCCGAGGACGCGCCCCCGCAATTCGGGATCGGGCGAGGTGACCGACACAGTGGCGTCCACTGACGAGAGCAGCCCCATGCCCGCGCCGATCACGGCCATTGCCGCCAGCAGCAGGCCGAACACCGGCAGCGTGGCCAGCAGCCACAACCCAGCCGCCGCCGCCGCTCCGCCAATGGCGGCGAACGCGCGTGGGCGCAACCGCCGGTGCGCACCGGCGTAGCACCCAGCGCCCACCGCCACGCCCAGTGCCAGGCACGCCAGCGTGATCCCGGTGCGGCCAGGATGGCCGGTGAGCAAGAGCAGATAGGGCAGCGCCAGACCTTGGACGATGCCGATGGCGCAAGCCAGCACGACGCCGACCAAGGTGACCAGGCGAACGAGCGGCAAGTCAACCGCCAGGTGGCGCACGCCTGCGGCGAATTCGCGCAACGGACGCCAGCTTCGTCTCACCGCTTCGGCTGGGTGGTCCGCATCGCTGACCATTCCCACCGAAGCGGGCAATGCGAACCCCGCGCAGGCCGCCAGAGTGGATGTGGTGGCCGTGATCCACAGGGCAACGTTCTGCGCGCCCCAGCCGATCAGCGCCGCGCCGAGCATGGGGCCTGCCATGATGGCGGCTGATGACAGCCCGGAGCGGATGGCGATAATGCGTTCGATGGGCATTCGCGTCGCCTCGGCCAGGCTGGGAGCCATTGCGGCTCGGGCGGTCATCGCCGGCATGTCGCCAACTGCGGACAAGCAGCCGAAAATGATGAACCAATGCAGATTTAGGCCTTGGGTGGCATGGACAAGGGCAAGCCCGGCGATTGACGCCGCCGATGCCAGGTCTCCGGCGATGGCTACGGTCCTCCGGTTGAGCCTATCCAGCGCAACGCCGCCTGAGACGGCGGCCAGGAATTGCGGAAGGCCGGTGGCAAGGGCCAACCAGCCCGCCGAGAGCACCGAGCCGGTGGTCTGCAGCACCAGCAGCGGGAGCACCACCGCAGTCAGGGAATTGCCCAGGTCAGACAGGACGGATGAGCCTTGGTAGGCGAGAAGCGATCTGTTCATACTGCCAGTGAAAACTATGACGCAACGTCAGGGTCAAGCATGAATCGCCTGCTGATTTCCCGCAGTGCCAGCCACCGCCGCGAGCCCATCGTCACCGACGGCCAACTGCCCCCGCCGCCAGCCCAAAGCCGCCCAGCCGCTCCCAGCCGTTGGCGCAGAGTTTTCCCGCCGTTAACCTTGCTGAGGGCAGCTGGACACGCGGAAATGTTTGGCTCTGAGCATGAAGATGTTTAATGCATTGAGCCGCGCGGGGATCGCCGCGCTAGCCCTCGGCGCGATCTTGTCAGGTTGCGCCGCGAACGAGGCCCCGGTAGTCGCAAGCGACACCCCGACCGCCACTGACCCCGCCACTCCTCCCGCCCCCGCAATCCAAGGAACCCTGGTTGGCGGAGGGGCATCCTCGCAGACCGCCGCCCAAGAGGCTTGGCGGGCTGGATTCCAAACCACCTATTCCGCCGTCACCGTCGATTACGACCCGACAGGTTCCGGTGTTGGCCGGACCAACTTCAGTGAGGGCGGTTTCGCCTTCGTCGGCACAGACGATGCCTATTCAGTCGAGGAAGCCGCTGGAAACTTTGCCGGATGCGTGCCCGGCAGCGGCCTGGTCGAGATACCGGTTTACATTTCGCCGATAGCGGTGGCCTTCAACCTGCCCGAGCTGGCGACGTTGAACCTGGACCCGTCCACGCTGGCTGATATCTTCGCCGGACGGATCAAGAAGTGGGACGACAAGGCCATCGCCGCCGCCAATCCCGGCGTGAAACTGCCCAGCACCCCGGTAACCGCCGTGCATCGCTCGGACAAGTCGGGCACCACGGGCAACTTCACCGACTACCTGGCAGAGACCGCTCCAGCTGAGTGGACCTGGGGTTCGGTCGAGGAATGGCCGAAGAAGCTGACCGGCGAGGCCGCCGAGAAGACCCAGGGCGTGCGGGAGGCAATCACCGCCGCCGCCGGGGCGATCGGCTACCTGGACGCCTCGCAGGCGTCAGACCTGGGAACAGTGTCGATCAAGGTCGGCTCCGAATATGTGGCGCCTTCCGCCGAGGGCGCTGCCACCGCTGTGGCCAACTCCTCGCTGGAGCAGGGACGGGCCGCGACCGACATCGTATTCGACCTAGACCGCAAACAGGGCACTGGCTACCCGCTGTTGCTGGTCAGCTACCTGGGTGCCTGCGTCCAATACCAGGATTCAAACACCGCCACCCTGGTCAGGTCGTATCTGGAGCACGCGGTGTCAACCACCGGCCAGCAAGCAGCGGCCCAGCAGGCTGGCTCGGCTCCGTTGAACACCGAGTTAACCTCCCTGGTGTCGGACGCGATCAGCAAGATCAAGTGAGGCTGGCCGTGGCAACAACCATTGCCGAGCAAGGCTTGCTCGTCCGCCGTCCCGGTCCGGCCGACCTGACCGGGACGGGACGGCGCGGGGAGCGCCGGACGGAAAAGCTGGCCGGGTGGACGGTGGCCGCGTCGGGGGCCGCGATAGCGGTCGCCCTGGCCGGGGTGGCGGTCTTCCTGCTAGTCCGGGGCGCTCCGGCGCTGGGCGCCCCGGCGGCGGAGTTGCCCTACCAGGTGGACTTCTGGTCGCTGGCCGGGCCGCTGGTCTTCGGATCGGTTTGGGTCTCCGGATTGGCGTTGCTCTTCGCGGTGCCCGTCGCCATCGCGGTGGCGCTGTTCATCTCCCGGCTGGCGCCCAGGTCTGTCGCCCGCTACTGCGGTGTCGCCGTAGACCTGCTCGCCGCAGTGCCCTCAGTGGTCTATGGCCTCTGGGGGATCATGGTGCTCGCACCCGGCCTTGCCGTCTGCTACCGCTGGCTGAGCGAGAACATGGGGTGGTTCCCGCTGTTCGCCGGCACCCCGTCTCCCACCGGGCGTACGATTCTGACGGCGGCCCTGGTGCTCGCGGTGATGATCATGCCGATCATGGCCTCGGTCTGCCGCGAGGTTTTTGCCCAGACGCCAAGCTCCACCAGCGAGGCGGCGCTGGCGCTCGGGGCGACCAAGTGGGAGACGATCAAGTTGGCCGTGCTCCCGTTCGGACGCTCGGGCATACTCACCGGCGCGATGCTCGGCCTGGGCCGTGCTCTCGGCGAGACGATGGCCATCGCGATGGTGCTCTCCCCGACGCCGCTGCTGGTGAGCCTGCAATTGCTCAACTC
>JAIRXX010000232.1 GCA_031268065.1 Propionibacteriaceae bacterium | reverse complement strand
GACGTCATCGACAGCCTCGCCAGCGCCGGAATGCCTCGCTTCGCTGACGTGCTCCGTGCAGCCGCCGTTGAATTCTGATGGGTGCCGCCGCTGGGCGGATTCCGGCAGCGCTTCGAACTGGGTCTGCCGAGCCTGATGGACGCTCACTGCCCGCCTTGGGGGCTGGGACGGCTTATCGGGGGCTGGGTATCCCTAGGCTGCGACAAAGGGCAGGGAGTGAAACAGGTCTTGGTCTGAGGGAGCGCAAAATGCGGTGACATGGCCCCGGTTGCCGGGAATAGCAGATGCGCCAGCTTGGTTGAGTCTAGTAGACTCAACTTTGTTTACGCTCATTCTGAGGGACTAGGAAGTATGGACACTGAGAAACTGACCGCTAAATCACGGGATGCCGTTTCCACGGCGCTTCGGCTGGCTCTCACCAACGGCAATCCGAGCGCGGAGACCGTGCATCTGCTCGCCGCGCTGCTGCTCGACCCGGAAAACACTGTCGGGCCGCTGCTCGACAGCGCCGGTGTGGAGCCGAAAGTCGTGCAGGCCGCCGCCCAGGGGGCGATCAAGAAGCTGCCCAGCGCCCAGGGCAATTCAGTGGCGCAGCCGAGCCTGTCCGGCGCTCTCGCCAGAGTGTTGGCCGACGCCGAGACAAAGGCCGGACAGCTGGGAGACGATTTCGTCGCCACTGAACATCTGCTGCTCGCCCTGGCAAGTGTGCCCAGCGACGCACGCAACATTCTGACCGACCTCGGCGCCGACGCCGACGAATTGGCTGAAATCTTCAACGACGCCCGCGGTGACAAGCGGGTGACCTCCGCCGAGGCTGAGGGCGGGGAATCGGCGTTGGACAAATACTCCATCGACCTCACCGCCCGCGCCCGCGAAGGCAAACTGGACCCGGTGATCGGCAGGGACGCCGAAATCCGGCGCGTGGTGCAAGTGCTGGCCCGCCGCACCAAGAACAACCCGGTGCTGATCGGAGAACCCGGCGTGGGCAAGACGGCAGTTGTGGAAGGCCTCGCCCAGCGCGTCGTCGCCGGGGACGTGCCCGACTCGCTGAAGGGACGCCGGGTGGTCTCCCTCGATCTGGCGTCAATGGTGGCCGGGGCGAAATATCGCGGCGAATTCGAGGAACGGCTGAAGGCCGTCCTGAACGAAATCAGGGACGCCGAGGGCCAGATCATCACTTTCATCGACGAATTGCACACCGTCGTCGGGGCCGGAGCCAGCGGCGATTCCAGCATGGACGCCGGAAATATGCTCAAACCGATGCTCGCCCGGGGCGAATTGCGGATGATCGGGGCCACCACGCTGGACGAATACCGGGAGCGGATCGAGAAAGACCCGGCGTTGGAACGCCGTTTCCAGCAAGTCTTCGTCTCAGAACCGAGCGTGGAGGACACCATCGCCATCTTGCGCGGCCTGCGCCAGCGCTACGAGGCCCACCACAAGGTGCGGATCACCGATTCCGCGCTGGTGGCGGCGGCGACGCTCTCCAACCGTTACATCACTTCGCGCCAACTCCCCGACAAGGCGATTGACCTGATCGACGAGGCGGCATCCCGGTTGCGGATGGAAATCGACTCGTCCCCGGAGGAAATCGACCAACTGCGCCGCGACATCGACCGGATGACCATGCAGGCCTTCGCCTTGGAAAAGGAAGACGACCCGGCCTCCAAAGAACGCCACGAGCGGCTGCAAGCCGAGTTGGCCGACGAGCAGGAGAAGCTGCGCGGCCTGGAAGCGCGTTGGGAGGCGGAGAAATTCGGCCTCAACCAGGTCGGCGCGCTGGCCGAGCAGATCGACAAACTCCGCATCGAGGCCGAGCGCCATCAGCGCGAGGGAGACCTCACCAACGCCTCGAAAATCCTGTACGGGCAGCTTCCAGAACTCGAAGCGGCGCTGAACGCCGCCAACGACCAGAACAACGCGCCCAAGATGGTGTCCGAAGAGGTCTCCGCAACCGACATCGCTGAAGTGGTCGGGGCCTGGACGGGCATCCCGGTCGGCAAGCTGCTGCAGGGCGAGTCGGAGAAATTGCTCAACATGGAAGACCAAGTAGGGAGGCGGCTGATCGGCCAGCGCAAGGCCGTGAGTGCGGTGGCGGACGCCGTGCGGCGTTCCCGCGCGGGCATCTCCGATCCGAACCGGCCCACCGGATCGTTCCTCTTCCTCGGCCCGACTGGCGTGGGGAAGACGGAATTAGCCAAGGCGCTGGCCGAATTCCTCTTCGATGACGAGCGGGCGATGGTCCGCATCGACATGAGCGAGTACCAAGAGAAGCATTCGGTGTCGCGCCTGGTCGGGGCGCCTCCGGGCTATATCGGCTACGAAGAGGGCGGCCAGCTCACCGAGGCAGTGCGGCGCCGTCCGTATTCCGTCATCCTGCTGGACGAGGTTGAGAAAGCCCATCCGGAAGTCTTCAACATCTTGCTCCAGGTGTTGGACGATGGCCGCCTCACCGACGGGCAGGGCCGGACGGTCGACTTCCGCAATGTGATCCTGATCATGACCTCGAATCTCGGCTCGCAATTCCTCGCCGACCAGCACCTCGACGCGAAGACCAAGAACGACGCGGTGATGGGTGTGGTGCGGCAGGCGTTCAAACCTGAATTCCTGAACCGCTTGGACGAGATTGTGATGTTCGACCCGCTCAGCACCGAAGACCTCTGCAAGATCGTAGACATCCAATTGGCGCGGCTCAACCAACGCTTGGCTGAGCGCCGGATCAGCGTCGAGGTCAGCGAGGGCGGCAAGAATTGGCTGGCGATGGCCGGTTTCGACCCGGTATACGGCGCCCGCCCGTTGAAACGGCTGGTGCAGACCACCATCGAGGACATTTTGGCGAAGAAGGTGCTGGCAGGCGAGGTTGGCGACGGCGACACCGTGAGCTTCGACCTAGACGAAGACCTCACCGGCCTGGTCGTCGTCTAGTTTGACCGCCAGCTAGTTCGCTGGGGCGGGCGTCACAGCCAAGGCTCGAACGGCTGGGAGGGGCGGGAATCGGCGGCGGTGAACGGCGCGGCCGCTCCGATCCAGCGGTTGAGGCCAGCCCCCCAGCTCAAACGATGCGGGAAAGCGGCCTTGGCCACCGCGCCATCCAGCGCGGAGACCGGCAGCGGGGCAGCCGAGGCGACAGCCACGAAATTGCCGAAGCGCCGACCCTTCCACACCGGGGTTTCGGCGCTGACGGCCAGCTTCGGCCAAGCCGAGGCGATCCCGGCCAAGGTGCGCCGCACCCAGTCAAAGGGCGCTTTTCCGGTGAGGTTCATCAACATCACCCCGGTGGGGCGCAGCACCCGCGCCAAATCGGCAAAGTATTCAGCGGTGGCCAGCTCTCCCGGCACGCAGGCGGCGGCGAAAGCGTCCAAGATGATCGCGTCAGCGTAGTCGGCGGGCATGGCGGCGATGCCGTCCAAACCGTCAACCTCCCTGATTTTGATGCCGGAATTCACCGGCAGCGGGAGGCGGCGGCGCACCTGTTCCACCAGCGAACCGTCGGGTTCCAAAACGAGTTGGGCCGTGTGCGGACGGCGTGCGGCCACATAGCGCGGCAAGGTCATGCCGCCGCCCCCGACGTGGACCACCCGGATTCGCTCGGCGGGCGGACGGGCCAAGACCGTGGCCTCCAAAGCCTCGGCGATACGCTGCACGTATTCAAATTCCAGCAGCAGCGGATCGTCTAAATTCACCCACGACTGCTCAGTAGTGGCATTGGCGACGATGAAGGCGTTGCCTACCCCCGACACTGGGATGATTTCGCTCACCATGCTCCGATTGCCCGCCTGAATGCTCCGCCGACGGCCCCAACGCCCGTCCTGTGACCAACTTGGCCGCGTCCAGTTAGCATCTCATATCCGCCGCCGACCGGTGGCCTCATTTAGCCCCGGTTTCGCTGGCTCCAGCACCAAGGAGGACGGCGCGTTCCCTGCCGCGCCATCGGCCCAAGCGTGCGGACCCGTCAGCTTTCGCCGTTGGAGACCACTATTGTTTAGCCATGACTGAACGCGACGAGCTGATCGAGGCGATCAAACAGCTGGCAATCGTACGGGGCAAGGTGGTGCTGTCCTCCGGGCTGGAAGCCGACTACTACATCGACCTGCGCCGGGTGACGCTCGACGGCGCCGCCGCACCGCTGGTCGGCGCGGTGATGCGCGAACTCACCGCCGACTTGGATTTCGACGCCGTGGGCGGATTGACGCTCGGCGCCGATCCGGTGGCCACCGCCATGCTGCACCACGCCGCGCGGGAGGGTGGAAGGCTGGACGCCTTCGTCGTCCGCAAGGAATCGAAGTCGCACGGGCTACAGCGCCGCATCGAAGGCGTCCCGGTGGCAGGGCGGAGGGTGCTCGTGGTGGAGGACACCTCTACCACTGGCTCTTCAGCGCTGACCGCCGTCGCGGCGCTGCGCGAAGCTGGCGCGGAAGTCGTCGCGGTGGCGGTGATCGTGGACCGCGACACCGGCGCGAGGCAGCGCATTGAAGCCGAGCAACTTCCCTACCGCTACGCCATTGGCCGGGCAGAACTAGGTTTGCGGTGATTCATTATGCTTGACAGCGAACGGCAAGGAGCTTCACATGGCTGACCCCTGGAATGAGCAACAGCCCCGGCAGGCGCCGCAGCAGAACTTTCCACTTTACGATCCGACGTATGCCCCGGCCCCCGGCCAGCAGCCGCCATCCGAGCCGTACTTCCAGCAACAGCCTGGTTTCCCGATGGCACCCTACCCGCAGCCGAATTACTACCAAGCCGGCTACCAAGCTCCGCCGGAAAACCACTTGGTCTGGGCAATCTTGAGCACTATTTTTTGCTTCATGCCGCTGGGCATCGCCTCCATCGTCTACTCGGCGCAGGTCAACTCCAAATGGTCGATGGGCGATTTTTACGGAGCGCGGGAATCCGCGAAGAAGGCGCTCAACTTCGCCAAATGGGCGGCGATCACCGCTGGCATCCTCTACGCAGTGGTCATACTCTGCTACGTAGTCTTCTTCATCTTCATCTTAGGCGCCATCGCGTATTTCTAGCCCGCCGCCCGGTCACCCACTCCGCGCTTGGCCTGGCTCCAGCCTGGGGCTTTGCCCAGACCAGCAGAGCGCGGAACCCACTCGTCCCCACAAGATGTCGAGGCCTGAGAACGCCGGGGGTTCCCCAAATTGTTGCGTGGCAGCCGCTTCCCGCACGGAACAGTAATGGATCAATGGTTGACTCCAACCATTTCTTTAGGGAAGATTTCTGCTGTCAACACTTTGAGGAGCGCCCTGTGACCACACCGCCACCACCGTATCAACCACCCTCGTCCCCGGACCCCTCGGGGAACCAACCGCAAAGCCCCTACGGCAGCACACCACCGCCAAATCCCTACGGCAGCGCCCCACCGCCAAATCCCTACGGCGGTCAGCCAGCACAGGACCCGTACCCCGGCCAACCGCAGTCCAACCCGCCCTCGTTCGGAAACCCTGCCGGACAGTTCCCGCCGCAAGAGCCGTATTTCCCGCCGCAGGATCCCCCGCCGTACCAGCCGCAAACTCCGCAGCAGCCGTACCCCGGCTATCCGAGTGCCGACTACGCGCAGCAAATGCCCGGCTACGGCCAGCCTCCAGCCGCGCCGCCGAACAACAACCTGGTCTGGGCGATCCTATCGACTGTCTTCTGCTGCGTGCCTTTAGGCATCCCCGCCATCGTCTACTCCGCCCAGGTCAACACGAAATGGGGGCAGGGAGACTATGCCGGAGCGCAGGCGTCGGCGACCAAAGCGAAGAATTTCGCCCTTTGGGGCACAATCTCCGGTGCGGTAGTCGCCTTCCTCTACATAATATTCGTGGTGGTAATCGGCGTTCTCAACTACTGACAGTGCCGCAAGGCTCAGCAGTCGAACCAGTTTTGCGGCAGTGCATGTCACACCCACCATCCTGGGTGAAACCGGCGCTGGCAGGCGTGGCGGGTGTGGCGGTGATGCTCTTAGTGGGTTTTGTGGACCCCAACCAGCGTGGCTTCTACCCCACCTGCCCCTCACTCTTGCTGACCGGGACTTACTGCCCCGGCTGCGGGTCGTTGCGCGCGCTGCACGCGCTGGCCCACCTAGACTTTGCGGGCGCACTGGGAATGAACCCCGCGCTGCTGTTGGCCATCCCCTACCTGCTCTGGGTCTGGACTTTCTGGCTGCTGCGCACCCTAGGCAAAGCCCAGCGCAAACGGCTAGCCCCAGCCTGGACCCTCTGGGCGCTGCTGGGTGCGATCCTCACCTACTGGGCGCTGCGAAACGTCCCCGCCCTAGCCCCCTGGCTGGCCCCCGGCGGTGTGGTCGCCCCAGCCTTCCAGTGAAGGCCAAGGCACGGCTCCAAAACTATTCGCCTGTTAAGTTGCTGTGAGAGCCACCGCCTTCCGGGTGCGGGCCACGGTCGTGCTGAGTCAGCATCCTGGATGGCTTATGACCGTCACACACTCCCCGTTCAGGTCTGCTGTTTGACACTAGGCTGTCTGCAAACTGCTGGTCAACGAATCGGGCAAGTACTTCACAAGTCACGTCGCACCCGGTTTCGCAACGATTTCGCACCCGGTTTTGCAATAGTTTTAGACCCGGTATTGCAAGATCGGCCTCGGCTAAAGAGAAGGGCGTCAAAATCCGGCTCAGGATGTGTCGGCTGCCTGCGTCCCCGTGTCATGGTCACACTCTCATTCCAGCGCCAATACCCAGCACCTGGAAAGGAGTTGCAAAATGGCCAAGACGAAGGCAAACGCGACGAAGAGTTGGAACTACGACATTCCATGCCGGTACCGCCAGCCTTGGAGTCGAAGCGTTTTGGTCACCAATGGAGAAGGAATCAAAGTCCTTCCGCTCATCCTCCTTGCCACCACGCAGACGCCTGGCCGTGCCCATTGAGACGAACCTCTTCGCCCCATCAGGGGTGTAATTCGCGGCGGAAAATGTCTGAGCCAGGCTCTACGCTGGTGACATCAACTAGCGAGGAGTGTGGCATGACTGCTGAGGCCATCCAAGACAAAGTCGTGCTCTACGAAGGCGCTGACCGTCGTGTTCATGTGGAAGTGCGTGTCGACGGCGAGAGCGTTTGGCTCACCCAGAAACAGATCGCGGCGCTGTTCGGGGTGCAGCGTCCAGCAGTAACCAGACATTTGAAGAACATTTTCGAAAGCGGAGAACTCACCGAGGAGACCACGAGTTCCATTTTGGAACATATGGCACCTCACAGGCAGACCTACCAGACTAAGTACTACAGAACATGCTGGGCCAAGGTGAGCCATGAGGGGCGATGGCACGACCGGCGTACGGCGGTGTCGCTGCCACAGCTTCTCTGCGGGTCAGGTAGAGTTTCCAGGACAAGAACTGCACTTTGCCCAAACACGCTTTAACAGGAGTGAGCATGTCCGCGATCCCGTCCGTGACCGACGCCACCTTCGATGACTTGGTACTCAGGTCCAGCAAACCTGTGCTGGTCGATTACTGGGCCGATTGGTGCTCGCCCTGCAAACAACTCACGCCGATCATCGAGGAATTGGCCGAGGAATACGCCGACCGGATCACCTTCCTGGCGATGGACACCAACGAGAACAGCACGATCCCCAACCGCCAAGGGGTGCTGGGGCTGCCCACCATCCAAGTCTTCGCCGACGGCGAGATGGTGCAATCCTTCCAGGGCGGCAAGACAAAATCGGCCCTGATCAAGATGCTTGAGGACGTTCTCTAAGCCAAACCCGCGAAACGGCTCAGCAGTCCGGATTCCGGGTGGCTGGCTCAGGGTTGATCGGATTCAGGCTGCGCAGCAACCGTCCAACCACTTGGGCGGCTGCGCCCTTCTCAAGCGCTGTCGCGCCCAGGTCCAGCCGGTAATGGCCTCCGGTCCAGCCAAAGCCGACATGGCGCAGGAAAGCCCTGGGCGGAACCTGGCAGGAAAAATGGCTGCTAGAGCCGGGGGAAACGATGGCGGACACCTTGCGGCAGACCAGCCCGGCGCAGGCAGACTGCACCAGGCGCCTGCCCAGCCCCAGCCTCGGATCGGCCACCCACAAGCTGCGCAGCAGCGCGTTCTTCTCGCCGCCAGACTCGCTCGGGGTGAGCAGCAGCGCCCCGACGATTTCGCCGTTCTCCACCGCTTGGACCCCGCACCAACCCCAACGCCTTCGGGCAGACACCACCCAATCCGTGTCGGAGCACACCCGAACACCGCAGTATGGGCAAGCCAACTCCGGCGTGACGACGAAAGACAGTTCAGTCATTCTTCCCCTAAAAGCCTGTCAACTTTCATCCTAGGCCGAAAATGAGGCAGTCTTGATAGGTGACTCTTCCACAACCAAGACGCGATACCAGGCTCGACCCTTATGCCGAGACCTATGCGGCCCGCACCAACGACCTGCAAGTGTCTGCGGTACGAGCGCTTTTCGCCGTCGCCAACCGCCCGGAAGTGGTTTCGCTGGCCGGGGGGATGCCCAATATCGCCGACCTGCCCCGGCAGGCCATCGGCCAGGCTTTCGCCGAGCTGGTAGCTGAGCGGGGCACCCAGGCCATGCAATACGGCTCTGGGCAGGGGGAGTCGTTCATCCGCGAGAAAATCGTGGAAGTGATGGCCGAGGAGCAGATCAAGGCGCACGCCGACGACGTGGTTGTCAGTTGCGGCTCGCAGCAGGGCCTCGATCTGGTCACCAGGGTCTTTTGCGACCCAGGCGACATCGTTTTGGCGGAAGCCCCCAGCTACGTCGGGGCGCTGGGCACCTTCAAAGCCAACCAATGCGAAATCGTCCATGTGGCGATGGACGAGCACGGAATCGTCCCCGCGATGCTGCGCCACGCGGTCGTACAATTGCGAAGCTCCGGGAACCGGGTCAAATTCCTCTACACCATCCCCAATTTCCAAAACCCGACTGGCATCACCCAAACCCTGCAACGGCGTCAGGAATTGGTGGCGCTGGCCCACGAGTTGGACCTGCTGCTGCTGGAGGACAATCCGTACGGGCTGCTCACCCTGAACGCCGAACCGATACCGGCGCTGCGTGCTATGGACGGCGAAAAAGTGATCTACCTCGGGTCGTTCTCAAAAACCTTCGCCCCCGGTTTCCGGGTGGGCTGGGTGCTGGCCCCGCACGCCGTCAGGGAAAAATTGGTGCTCACCCAGGAGGCGGCGACGCTGTGCCCGCCGGTGTTCTCCCAATACGCCATCGCGGCCTATCTCGACCAATTCGACTGGCGCGGCCAAATCCGGACTTTCCGCGACATGTACCGCGCGCGCCGCGACGCCATGCTGCAAGCGCTGACCGAGCACATGCCACCCGGCTCCAGTTGGACTCATCCCCAGG
>JAIRXX010000356.1 GCA_031268065.1 Propionibacteriaceae bacterium | reverse complement strand
AGCCCAGATGACATTGGGGCGAGGTTGTGGCAAGATTGAGTCTTGCTATTGACAACAGCCGGTTGTTTTCTACCCTAATTACGATTTGTCGAGAGGTCGTTCGTGTCGTCGCGTGCTAAGAAGACCATAGCCGAAGAAGCCGAAACTGTAATTGAAACCACTTCCAAGCCCAGGCTGAAAGTGGTTGCTGCGGACAAGGCCCCCAAAGCCAAAGTCGTCGCGGAAGCGGATAGTTCTCCCGATCCCAAGGCGAAGGCGGGTGCTGCTCCCAGGCGCGCGCGCAAGAAGAAGGCAGCGCCAGCCGACATCGCCTTGAGCGAGCCAGAGGCGGCGGTGGAAGAGGGTGATGATCTTCCTGATCTGGAATTGATCGACGCCAACGCCGAAGACCTGGCCGCCGAAGATTTGGCCGAGCCGTTGGATGAGGACGATCTTGGCGGTGACGCGGGCGAGGGCGACGAATTGACCGTTTCCAGCGTGCTCATCGAGAGCAAGGTAGAGGTCAAATTTGCCCGCGAGGGCGATGACGTCGTGCTCACCATCGGCGGCAAGAAGCGCTCTCTGGACGACGTGGACGATGCGGATTTCGAGCCGGCGGAGGAAGCCAAGACAGAGGCGGAGCTGTCTGAGGACGAGGGCTTCAGCCTGTCCGACGCCGACGACGCCGACGAGCCGGAACAACAGGTGATGGCCGCAGGCGCGACCGCCGATCCGGTGAAGGACTATCTGAAGCAAATCGGCAAGGTGGCTCTGCTGAACGCTGAGCAAGAGGTGACCCTCGCCAAGCGCATTGAGGCTGGCCTTTTCGCTGAGGAGACCTTGAACGAAAACGAATTGGACAGCACTCCCCAAGCCGCTGAAGACCTGGAGTGGATCAGGGATGACGGACGCAAGGCGAAGAACCACCTGCTTGAGGCTAACCTGCGCTTGGTGGTCTCACTGGCCAAGCGCTACACAGGCCGGGGCATGTTATTCCTCGATCTGATCCAGGAGGGCAATCTCGGCCTGATCCGCGCGGTGGAGAAATTTGACTACACCAAGGGTTACAAGTTCTCCACCTATGCGACTTGGTGGATCAAGCAGGCGATCACCCGCGCTATGGCCGACCAGGCCCGCACCATCCGCATCCCGGTGCATATGGTCGAAGTGATCAACAAGCTCGCCAGGGTGCAGCGGCAGATGCTGCAAGACCTGGGCCGGGAGCCTACTCCGGAGGAATTGGCCGAGGAGCTGGACATGACCCCGGAGAAGGTCGTAGAGGTGCAGAAGTATGGCCGCGAGCCGATTTCGCTGCACACCCCGCTGGGCGAGGACGGCGATTCCGAATTTGGAGACCTGATCGAGGACTCCGAGGCGGTCGTCCCGGCAGAGGCGGTGAACTTCACCCTGCTGCAGGAGCAGTTGCACGATGTGCTCGACACGCTCAGCGAGCGTGAGGCCGGTGTGGTGTCGATGCGCTTCGGCCTCACCGATGGCCAGCCGAAGACTTTGGACGAGATTGGAAAAGTCTACGGGGTGACCCGTGAGCGGATTCGCCAGATAGAGTCCAAGACGATGAGCAAGCTGCGCCATCCGTCCCGCTCGCAGGTGTTGCGGGACTACCTCGACTGACCTTGGGCCTATCCGGGCTGCTGTGGTTGAATCGCCGATCACGCTGTTGGCGGCCTGCTCCGCTGCCCGTTCCCTTTTTGAAGTCAGAGCTGGGGCTTGCCGTCGGTCGTTGTGGCCGCGCGAAAGTGCCGTATGATTTACATGAAACGCATGATGTGATCTGCTCATGCGGCGATTTTGAGGAGGCATCATGCCATCAGCAAAGCAAGACCCGAGTTTCCCCTGGCAACACTTCCCGTCCCCCGGCAAGATGTACGGCGCGGCCACCGTTGGAGAGCGGGGCCAGTTGGCCATCCCCGCAGATGCCCGTAGAGAGCTGTCAATCAACCCCGGTGACAAAATGGTCGTCTTCGGCAACCGGTTGAACGGTGCGGTCATCCTGATCAAGGCAGACATATTTGAAGACTTTGCCGACTTTTTCATGACCAAGCTCAACAAACTCGAACAGCACGCCCAAGAATTCTTCGGCGCCTTCACCGTCGCGGAAGAACCCGCAGCCGAGGAGCCGGTTGCCGAGGAGCCGGTTGCCGAGGAGCCAGTTGGCGCCGACAGCGAGGCTATATCCTGAAGCGGCCAGCAGCTGCGGACAGTTTTAAAATGCTGGCCGCTCGCCAGCTTTCGTCTTGGGACTAGGAGAATAGCCATATGGCCAACCGCGATAACCGTTACCGGGCGACGGTCGGGCTAGCGCTGAGGTTCGCTGGCGAGCTGTGGTGGGCGGCGAAGACCAGCTTTCTGCGCAGCCCGCAGGCGCAGCAGGAGAAGTTGCGCGCGCTCTACACCTCCCAGGCCCGCGAATTCCGCGAATTCGCCACCGAAATGGGCGGCTTGATAATCAAACTCGGCCAATTCCTCAGCGTGCGCATCGATTTCCTGCCCAAGGAATACATCGACGAACTGGGCAAGCTGCAAGACGCCGTGCCAGCGCTGCCCACAAAGGTCATGACGCAGGTGATCGAGCGGGAATTGGATGCCCCGCTCGATGAGTTATTCACCGACTTTGACCAAGTTCCGCTCGCGGCTGCCTCGCTCGGCCAGGTGTATCGCGCGAAGCTGCCTGCTGGCGAAGACGTGGCGGTGAAAATTCTGCGTCCCGGCATTGAGGATTTGATCGACGTAGACGTTCGCTCGCTGTGGACCATCATGCGGGGTCTGGACAGGTTCACCGCCATCGGCAAATATCTGGACGTCAGCGAGTTCTGCCGCGACTTTGAGGCCACTTTCCGCGCCGAGCTTGACTACCAGGGCGAAGGCGGCAATGCGGAGCGGTTCCAGCGCAATTTCTTGCTCAGCCCTGCGGTGGAGATGCCGAAGATTTACTGGAGCCACACCACTTCCCGAGTGCTGACGATGGAATTCATGGACGGGGTGAAGATCAATGATTTGCCCGCCCTGGACGCTTTGGGCGTAGACCGGCCCCTGGTCGCCAGGCGGCTGCTTGAGATCTACTTGCAGATGTTCCTCTCCGACGGGTTTTTCCACGCCGATCCGCATCCGGGGAATGTTTTCGTCCGCCCGGATGGGGTCATCCAACTCATCGATTTCGGCATGGTTGGGTCGATTTCCGATGGGCAGCGGAAAGGCTTCACCGAACTGATAACGGCGATTTTCGCCCGTGACGCCACCGGCATAGTCGAGACGCTGCGCGACCTGGGATTTCTCGGCAGGGACGCTGACACCAGGGCGCTCAAGCAGGTGTTGACCCCGCTGATCGACACCGTGATCGGCGAGGCCGGGTCGATCTTCCAAGGCGCGTTTTCCTTTGACAAGGTGATGGAAGGACGCCAGTTGGCCAGCTTCCAGGTGGACGCCGCCACCCTGGACGAAATGCGCGAAGTCATCCGCACCCAACCGATCAGCCTGCCCGGCAACACCACCTTTCTCGGGAAGGCGCTGATCACCGTATTCTCCAATTGCTACAAGTTGGACCCAGCAGTCGATGTGGTGGCCGTCACCGAGCCGTTCATCCGGGAGTTGGCCGACACCGGATTCCAAGGCGTCATCTCAACGTTGGCGGCAGACGGCGGGGCCTTGCTGCGCGCGCTGCCGGTCACCTTGAAACGGTTGGTCTCACTGGCGGAAAAGCTGGACTCGGGCGAATTCGAGCTTAATCTCAGCGCGGCCCAGGCTAGGCGGCTGGAGCGGTTGGGTCGGGTGCAGACTCGGCAAGTGGTCACCGCCATCGTCGGATCGGCGGGGGTCTTAGCCGGTGTTCTCGGCTATTTGCTTAGGCCCAAAAGGTGAGCGGCTGGCTGTGCCGCACGGCTAGTGCGGCGCCACACACTCGTTGGGCCAGAGCTAACCGGCCAACTGGTACGCCTCGGTGAGGAAGTCGAGGATGGCCTGCGTAGTGGCGATGATGTTTTCGGCTTTGCGGAAGCCGTGCCCCTCGCCCTCGAAGACGATCAGCTTGGCCTGCTGCCCGTTGGCTTCCAGCGCGGCGGCAATGTCGTAGGCCTGCTGGGGCAAGACGATCTTGTCGTCGCTGCCCTGCAGGATGAGCATCGGGCTGCGCAAGCGGTCCAGGTGGTGGATGGGCGAGCGGTCCAGCCAGACCTGGCGCTGTTCGGGATAGGGTGCGATCAGCCCGTCCAGATAGCGGCTCTCGAATTTATGGGTGTCGGCAGCCATCGATTCCAGATCGCCCACCGGGTAGAGCGAGATTCCGGCGCTGAAAACGTCGCTGGTGGTCAGCGCCCGCAACGTGGTGTAGCCGCCTGCGGAACCGCCTCGGATGGAGAGCCGCTTCGGGTCGGCCAGACCCTTTTCACTCAGCGCCCGCGCGGCCTCGGCGCAGTCGCGGGAATCGACGATGCCCCAGCGCCCTTTGAGGCGTTCCCGGTAGGCGCGGCCATAACCGGTGGAGCCGGAGTAGTTGACATCCAGGATGCCAAAGCCCCTACTGGTCCAATATTGCACTGACAAGCGGTAACCGGCGCCGGAGAAAGAAGTCGGCCCGCCGTGGCTCCACACTTGCACGGGTGGCTTTTCGCCAGCCGGAGCTTGGAAACCGGGATTCTTGGGCGGGTAGTACCAGGCGTAAACCGGTCCGTCGGGAGATTCCCAGCAGACCGGCTCGGCTTTTGAAATCCATCCTTCGCGCAGCTCGACAGCCTTCGGCCCGTGCTGGATGAGGGTGCTGCCGTCGCTGGCAATGACGCTGATAGGGGCTTGGCGGCAGGGAACGCCGCTGGGCGGCGTCGTTGCCGCGCGAACCAGGCCTGGCCGGTCGAAGTGGGATTCGCCTTGCGGAGTCGGCGCGGCGCTGGATGCCGTTGCGGAGGCAGCGAGGTCGGCTGATGGCCAATCGATGGTGACCAGTTCAAGCGGACGGTCGGCGTAGCCGAGCATGGCGGCTGCCTTCGGCCCGTGCCCGCCCAACTGGGCGGTCACTGCGTCGCAGCTAAGCTCGTCCAGCTGTCCGCCGCCGGGGGTGTCCGGGTCGAAGCTGAACACGCCCAGCCGGGCGCGTCCGTCCACGAGCCAGGAGCAGCCGATCCGGTGCTGGTCCACGATGGTGTACGGCACCGGGTCGAGCACCCAGATTGGGCCGCAGAAATCGAATGGATGACCGTGTAGGGCAGTCGATTTCCCCGCTTCCCAGCGGTGGAAATTCCAGTAGCCCGAGCGGTCGCTCAGATAGATGAGCGCCCCATCCGGCGCCCAGGCCGGATAGACTGCGGCTTCGCCCGGACTGGCGGCCACTGTCACCGGGTGGGTCAGATCGTCCAGCGGGGCGACCATGATCCGGGTGGAGTCCCAAGGCATGTTCGGGTGGTCCCATTCCATCCAAGCCAGCAGTCCGTAGGGGCTAAGCCTGGGATAGGCGTAGAAATCAGCGCCGCTGGCCAGCGTGGAGGCATGGTTGGAGCCAGCCCTGGCGGCGAAGACCGTGTTGACCGGCTCACCGTCTGGGCGATGGTCCTCGCAGACTCCCAGGACGAGGCCCTGCTCGGGGCAGTAGCTCAGGCAGCCGAAACGCAGGGCGTTGTCATGGCCGGGTACCCAACAGGTGTCCTGGCCGTCGCGTACGACGCGCAGGTCTCCGCTGGGCCAGTCCGAGTAGACCAGCACGCCGCCTGCCACGTCCCAGGCGCCGCCGCCGTACTCGTTGACGCCGCTGCGCACATAATGGCCTGGGGTCAGTTCCACCGGGGTTTGGCCATTTTCCTGGCGCCAGATCGAGACCCGGCCACCGTCGTTTGGATCGGCCTGCGCCCAATGCGCGGCGCCGCCGTCCCAGATTCCGTATTGGTAGCTCAGACCGCGCGAGGCGCTGATCAAGTCGCTGGCCGTGATGGGTGATTCCCAAGTTCCGTA
>JAIRXX010000170.1 GCA_031268065.1 Propionibacteriaceae bacterium | reverse complement strand
CGGGATCGGCTACCAATTCGATGTGCGGATTCCCCTCGTCCACCTCGTACTTGTTCAAGCCGAGATATTCGTCAACATTCACGCTGATCTGGTTGATGGTGCTCACAGCGCCCTAATCCCCTTCCAGGCATCCTTGGCCAAATTCAGATAACCGACGCCCTTCGCCAGCCGGGGCAAAGATTTGCGCAACGGCTGGACCGGGGTGCCATCGACTACGAACAGTTCGCGCATCATGTCGCGGACCATTTCCGGATATTGCTTGAACAGCCTGGTGGCATGCTCCATGAAATGCGGGAAACCCCGCAGCGTGCGCAAGTCTTGCAATACGAAGCTCTCCCGCAGCGCCCGCTCATAGCCAGCCAGGCCGTCGGCAGAGGTGTCGCCTGCGTCCAGCGCGGCTGCGGCACAGCGTCCGGCGTGCATACCGGCGGCGATGGCCAAATCCATGCCCCGCACGGTGTAGCCCGCGTTGATGCACATCAGCGCCGACTCCCCGGCCAAGAGCACGCCCTCGCCAACCAGCGGCGGCATGGCGTCGTAGCCGCCCTCGGCGACCAGATGCCCGGAATGCTCCACAACCTTGCCGCCCGCCAGCAGCGGCGCCAGCGCCGGATGGCGTTTGAAGTCTTCCAGCAGTTGGTAGACCGGCGTCTCGGATTTCGCCAATTCGGAGATGGTCGCCACCAGCCCAATCGAAATAGATTCCCGGTTGGTGTAGACGAAACCGCCGCCGACATTGCCTTTTGTGGCGTCTCCGACGAAGAGCCAGGCTGCTCCCTCGTCGTCGCTGGCGAGGATGCGGTCGCTGATGACTGCTTTCGGCAACTCGACCACCTGCTTGATCCCGACTGCCATCGCGTTCGGAGCCGGACGCGGAGCGCCGACGGCCTGCCCGGCGAGCAGCGAATTGGCGCCGTCGCAGAGGATGACCACATCGGCGGTTATTTCGTCCTCACCGGCCCGCACCCCGCAGACCCGCCCGCCGTCTTTGAGCAGCGATTCCACGGCGATGCCGTTGATGTACTCGGCCCCGGCGTCCTCGGCTTTGCCCGCCAGCCACGGATCGAACTTGGCCCGGAGCACCGAATACGACCCCGCGTTCCCCTCGCGCAGCTGCTCGTCGGTGAAATCGACGGTGAAGTTGGCATCGTGCGCCAGCAGCGAAATCCGCTCGCGCGTGATCCGCCGCTCCAACGGCGCTTGGCCCTCAAAATCGGGAAAGACCTCCCGCAGAGAATGGGTGTAGAGCCTGCCCCCAGACATATTCTTGGCCCCGCAGAAATTTCCGCGCTCGACCACCAGCACGCTTTTGCCAGCCTTGGCCAATTCATGGGCCGCTATCGGGCCGGCGCATCCCGACCCTACGACGATGGCCTCGAAATCCGCCATCAGCGGTCTCCTTTCTTTCCGATTCGGGCCAAAGCCCGCGAATCCAATGAGCAGGCCTGACTCAAGGTCAGCCCCCTGGTCTCCGGCGCCATGAAGATGGAGAGCACCAGCCCGACGAGCAGCAAGCCGCAGCCGACCAACATGGTGGGGCCGATGCCGTAAGCCTCCAGAAACAGCGGCAGGCCATAGGTGGAAACCACGACTCCGATCCGGCTGATCGCTATCGCCACGCCCACCGCCGTGGCACGCACTTCGGTGGGGAACAACTCGTTGGGGTAGAGCCACTGGAGGATGCCCGGCCCGCCGGAGAAGAACGCATAACCGGCGAAGGCCACCACGATGACGGCGATATTCGCCCCCGGTGCCACGCCGGGGATGAGCAGGCCGAGAGCCATCAGCGCCAATGACCCGATCAGCAGCGGGCGCCGCCCCATCGAATTCAGCCAGAACATAGCCGGGATGCTGCCGATCAGGAAGAATAGGCTGACCGACGCCTCACCGAGCACCGCCAACTGCCCGCTGCCCAGGCCGAATGCCTCCATGATCCTCGGCCCGAAGGTGTACATGGCGTACATCGGCACCACCTGGCACAGAATCAGAATGCCCAGGTAAACGATCCGGCCCAGATAGCCCTGGCGGAAGATCGGCGCGAAGCCGCCTTTTGCGGCGTCTTTGCCCGGCCCGCCGATGGCCTCGTCTATTTCGATACCCTCGCCATAGACCTTGGCCATCACCGCCCGCGCGTCGGCCTCCCGGCCACGTTGGGCCAGCCAGCGCGGCGACTCCGGGATGTCGTGCCTGCCGATCAGCAACACGGCGCAGGGGATGATCGCGCTGCCCAGCATCCAGCGCCAACCGCCCCCGACGCCGTAGAGCGCGAACCCCACGAAGGCGGCGACGGTGGCGCCGAGATACCAGGCCGCCGAGACGATGCCCATCCCAATCGCCCGGTGTTTTTTCGGAACGAATTCCGCGATCAGGCTGGTGGCGATCGGATAGTCGGCTCCGATGAAGAAGCCGAGCAGGAAACGCAGCGCGACCAGCTGGGCCGCGTCCGCGATGAAGACGCTCCCCAACGAGGCCAGCCCGATGGCCGTCACGTCGAGGATGAACATCTTGCGCCGCCCCAGCCAATCAGTCATCCGTCCGCCGATGATCGACCCGGCGAAAATGCCCGCAAGCGCCGCCGCCCCGATGAGCGCGCTGTCAACCGCGCTGAGGCTCAACGCGGAAGACAATTCGACCAGGGCGACGCCGATGATGCTCAGCACGTACCCGTCCAAGAACGATCCCCCGCTGGAGAAGAAGACCACTTTCTTCAGGAAAGGATTCATCTGGGCATCGTCGATGATGCGGCGGACTTCAGACATCAGCTGTCACTCCCACTCAATGATTCCCCAGTTGAGATGCGGCTTGGCGCTGTCGTCAGCCGCAGGCACCAGCTTGAAACGGGCCTCGCCGTCGCCCACCTGCCAAAGCTGGGTCTTCAGCGTGGAGCCTGGATGCACCGGCGAGGTGATCCGGGTCTTGAAACGGCGCAACCGCTCCGGCTCGCCGGGGATGAACGTCTTGATGAAGTGGCGCATCACCACGCCCGCATAGCTGATCGCGTGCAGGATCGGCCTCGGCTCGTTGTTCGCGGCGGCGTAGTCCCAGTCGATGTGCTGCGGGTGGTAGTCGCCAGACAGCCGGTAGATCAGCGCCTGGTTGAGCGGTATGGTCTCGACAACCTCGTGGTCGGCGGGCCGCTCGGGCATGTCCACCACGTCTTTCGGCGGGAGTGGGCCTCCCCAGCCGCCGTCGTAGATCAGGCAATCCCAGCTCTCGTTGCTGAAGAGCAAGTTCCCCGCCGAGTCGTAGCTGTCGCCGATGTGCTGGGCCAGCAGCCCGCGCCCCTCGCCCCGGTCGTAAAGCCCTTCCAGGCGGACCTTGGTCTCCAAGCGGTCGGCCATCTTGGTGATCGGGGCGTGGAAGCGGATGTCGAAGCCCCAGTGCAGCGATCCGGCGTAGTTGTAGCCGTAGTCAATGACCCTGGTCACTTCGGAGTCCACGATCAGCATCGCCCCATACATCGGGAGCACCTTCAGCACCGGATCGCGCTCGTCATGCTCATTGAGGTAGATCAAATCGTCTTTGCCGTCGATTCCAGCACCACAGCCGAGCGCGAAAAGCTCCAAGTCGCGGAATGTGTAGTCCCTGATGAACGGACCAAAAGTCTGGCCCACCATGCTTGTGTTTATATTGCCCATTCGATTTCCTTTCTAGGCGCGTTGTTGGATTAGGAGAGAAGTTTCTTGTCGATCTTCATGCTCTCGGTGCGGGGGAAATCCGAAACCAATGCAATGTGTTGCGGCACTTTGTAGCAGGCGAGCGATTCAGCGCAGTGCGCCGTCACAGCTTCGGCGCTAAGCTGAGCGCCGGGCAGCGGCAGGACAAATGCTTTCAAAGCCTGGTCGCGCAGCGGGTCCGGCACTCCGATAACCGCCGCCTCAGCGATGAGCGGATGCGCGGCGAGCACATTCTCAATCTCGGTGGTGGAGATATTTTCCCCGGCCCGCTTGACCAGGTTTGCGGCCCGGTCTGTGAAATAGAACCAGCCGTCCGCATCCCGATATCCCTGGTCATTGGTGCGCATCCAGCCGTCTGGGCGCAGCGTCCTCGCGGTGGCCTCCGGATCATTGTGATAGCCCAGCATCAGGCTGCGCCCAGGCACGCCTTTGATCCAGAATTCGCCGATTTCGCCAGGCGGCAGCTCATTGCCGGAATCATCGAAGATGCCAACCTCGTATCCCAGCCCGGCCCTTCCCACACTCGGCCAGCGCCGTTCCCCGGTGGGGGGATCGGTGACGGCCCAGCCGATCGATTCGGTGGAGCCGTACGAATTGAGCAGCCGAACGGCGAAACGGCTCTCGAAACGCTGCTTTTCGGCATCGCTGAGCGGCATGAAGTAAAGCGCCTCGCGGACCAGGTTGTCCCGATCCGTTTCGGCTTCGGGACCAAGCAGCAGGGTGCGCACCATCATCGCTATCAGCTGGACCACCGTGGCCCGCTCGGCGCGAGCCTGCTCCCAGAAGCGGGAGGCGGAATAGCGATGGGCGAGGACGAGGCAGGCCCCGGCCATCAGCACCGGCATCAGCGCGGCGAGTTGGAAATTGGAATGGCAGGCCGGCATGGTGGTGAAGAAGCGGTCTTCGGAGCGCAGCGAGGTCTGCCAGACGCCGTAGTAGCCGCTGAAGACCATATTCGCCTGGGTGACCATCACGCCTTTCGGCTCAGCCGTGGTGCCCGAAGTGAAGAGCAATTCGGCCAACGTGTCGGCGCTGACAGCTTCGGCGGCGGCGAAGTCCGCGCTGGCCGAGGCGCAAAGCCCAGCGAAGGACCGGGCCGCCTGGCATGGCTCGGCGGACGGATGCACGCTCAGCAACCCACCGGGCAAAATAGCGGCAGTCTCGCGGAGCCGGGCATGGACGGCTGCCGCCGATTCCTCGACCACCGCCCAGGTGACGCCCAGGCGCCGGTAGACCGCCAACAGCTCGGCGGGGCTGGCTTGCAGCCCCACCGGCACGCAGACCGCCCCGATCTTGGCCAGACCGAATAGGCAAGTCAGGAATTCGGGGCTGTTGCCCACCTGGAGCAGCACCATCGTTCCCTGGCCCACCCCGATGCCGCGAAAAGCATTGGCGGCGCGGTTGATCTCCAGGTTGAATTCGCGGTAGCTGTATTCGGCGCGGTGGCCGTCTGGGCCGAGGAAGACCAGGAAGGGCCGGTCTCCGGCGAAACGCACGGCAGCGTCCCAAGCGGCGGCAATGCCCATATTTCCCACGATGTCGACCATTGGAGCGTCCTTCCCCAGCCCCGCGCCCGGCTACAGCGCTTCGATCAGTGCCGGGAGCACTTCGTACAAGTCGCCCACGATCCCGGCATCCACCTGCTTGAAGATCGGCGCGTTCTTGTCCTTGTTGACGGCGATCAGCGTCTTCGCCTTGTTGACGCCGACCAGGTGCTGAATCTGCCCAGAGATGCCCACCGCGATATAGAGGTCCGGGCGCAGCGTCAACCCGGAGACGCCGATGTAGCGCTCGGTGGGCAACCAATTGACACCCTCGGCGATGGGGCGGCTGCAGGCTAGCTCGGCGCCAATCTTGGCGGCGAGCCTGCGGGCCAACTCCAAATCGGCCTCGGCGGCGAATCCCCGGCCAACGCCGACGACGCGCTTGGCGCTGGCCAAGTTGACCGTCTCCCCAGCTTTCGGACGGATGTCCAGCACCCGCATCCCGCTCGGCACGATAGCCGCCGCGACCTCTTCAACTTCACCAGCGCCCGGATAATCCTCCACTGCGGGCAGGGTTCCCGGCCCGACCACCAGCACCGCTGTCGGGCTGGCGATCCGCTCGAGGGCCACGGCCAGACCGCCGTAAGCCATCCTGCCCACCGACAAAACGCCGTCCGCCACACCGAGTTCCACCGCATTGCGCGGGCTGGCGCCCAATCGCGCCGCCACCGTTCCGGCGAGCAACCTGCTGCGCACGTCGGCGTCGAAAAGGACCAGTTTCGCGCCCCGCGCAGCCAATAGGTCGGCTATCTGCTGCGCGTAATCCTCGATCAGCGCCCCTTCGGGCGCCTCCGGCAACACCAGCGTCAGGTCAGCGCCAGCCAAGGAAGCGCCGAAACTGATCGCATTGACCTTCTCGGCCAATCCGCGAGCACCCTTGGCGAGGTCGGTCGGCCCAGTGGCGACCACCCATATTTCTTTCAAACTCATCTTCATTCCTCACAACGCCTTGAGATAACTGGCTAATTTCGCAACTGCGGCACCGACATCGCCGTCATAGACGTCGAGTTGCCGGGACTGCTGTTCGGGAGCCAGCACTGATTTGACCTCAACCCTCGCCTGGGGCACGGCAGCGCTGGCGGAAAGTTGGTTTACCGGCTTCTTCCCAGCGGCGAGGATGTCCTTCATCGACGGGATGCGCGGAATGTTGCTGGCCGAAGTCAGCGACAGCACCGCCGGCAGCGGAACCTCAATGACTTGGACCACCGATTCCAACAGCCGTTCCACAACTGCTTTTCCCGAGCCGACGCTGACCTTGTGTACGTTGTTGAGCGTCGGCACGCCGAGCAGCGCGCCGAGTTGGTTGCCGACCTGTTGGGCATAGACATCTGAGGATCCCGCTCCGCAGAGCACCAGATCGTAACCGCCGAGTTGGCCCAGCGCGTCCTGCAACAGGGCGGCGCTCTGATATGAGTCCAATTCGGAGTAGGCGTCGTCGCAGATGACGTTGAATGCGTCCAGCCCCCTGGAGAGCACGTCTTTGCGCAGCTTTGAACTCGCCAACGCCGATCCGCCGACGCTCAGCCCGATGGCTTCGCCCCCGGTCTCGTCCGCCAGCGCCCGGGCCGCCTCAATGGCATTCAGATCGTAAGTCCCGACCTTGAATTGCGCCCGCTCGAATGACAGCGTCCGATCCGGGGCCGCCGTGATATCTTGCGTGTCCGGGCAAGCCTTGACACATGCCACAATCCTCATTCCCAGTCCTTCCCTACGCCGACGCCTTGATCACGCCGGTGTCAATAAACCGCTGTATTTCCGCTGGCGAATAGCCCAGCCTGCCCAGCACGTCCACACTGTCGTAGCCCTGGTCTGGCATTGGCCGCCACAGCTGGCCGGGGTTGTTTGCGAACTTCGGAAAGATTCCCAAACCCTTGAACGCATCCCCAGCGGCGGTCTCCCAATCCAGCCAGACCCCGCGCTCACGAAGATGCTGCTCGGCCAGCAGATCGGGGAATTCCATCACCTTTTGGGCGGCGATGCGGTGGGCGGAGAAATCCGCCTCGACATCGGCCACCATCCGGGTGGCCAGGTATTCTTCGAGTTTCGCCTCAATGAGCGCCGCCTTCGGGCTGGACAGCCACAGCGCGGAAGTGTCTTCGGGATATTCCGCTGTACCCCACAGCTCGCCCAACCCGATGGTTTCAAGCAGGTATTTGTTCTGCGGCACGCCATAGACGCAAAGGCCGATATAGCCGTCCGCGCACTTATATTCCCCGATTCCACACAGGTTCTGATTGCGGGCGCCCGGCCTGGGCCAGATGACCCCAGCGTTGAGGTAGTCGACCAGGTAATACTGGCCGATGGCCAACAGGGTCTCGAACATCGCCACGTCGATGCTTTCGCCCTTTCCGCTCGCCGTCACCTTGTGCAGTGCGGCCAGGGTGGAACTGACGATCATCAGCGTGTTGAAATAGTCACCGGCATAGGGGCCGGGGTTCATCGGCTGGTCCACGGTGCCGTTCTGGCTCATATAGCCCGAATACGCCATTACGGTCAGATCGTAGGCGGCCCGCGAGACCATCTGGGGAACGCCGCTCTGGCCGAAGCCGGACACATGGACGATCACCAGCTTCGGGTTGTGCTGCCAGAGCAATTCGTCGGTGATCCCCTTCTTCGCGTAAGTCCCGCCCTTGCTGGACTCGATGAAGATGTCAGCGTCGGCAATCATCCGAAGCAGGACTTCCCTGCCTTCATCGGAAAAATAATTCAGCGCGACGCTGCGCTGGTTGCGCCGCTCAGCCTGCTTGATCCAAGCGGTGTCGCGGATCGTGTCGCCAGCGCCGGTGTTCTCCAACCAAGTTACGTCAGCGCCCCACTCGGCCATGATGCAGCAGGCTTTCGGCACCGCCAATTCCATCGCCGCATAGACCACTTTCACCCCGTCCAGCACTCCGAACGATGGTTTTTCAGTTGCCAGAGTCATCTTTGCCCCCTAGTCCTTGTACTGGCGCAAGACGCCTTTGGCCAGCGTGAGCAGCATCATTTCGTCAGTGCCGCCGGAAATGCGCTCTACCCGCAGGTCGCGCCACAGCCGTTGCAGCCGGTGCTCTCCGGCGACCGCAACGCCGCCGAGAATCTGGATGGCGTCGTCCACCACCTCGAAGGCGGCCTTCGGGCAGTAGAACTTCAACATCGCCGCCTGCGCGCTGGTCATCTCACCTTGGTCGTAGCTCCAGGCGGTTTCGTAGAGCATGTTCTTCATCGCGTTGACTTTGACGGCCATATTGGCGAATTTGAATTGGTTGAGCTGGAACCGCCCGATTGGCTTGCCGAATTGCACCCGGATATTGGCGTAGCGGGCGGCCTCCTCGAAGGCGGACAAAGCCCAGCCGTAATCGCAGGCGGCGACCAGGAAACGCTCAAAGTCGAAGTCATTTATACCCCGGTTGAAGCCGTTGCCCTCCGTGCCGAACAGGTCGGACTCGTCCAATTCCACATTGTCGAGATAAACCTCCGAGCAAGAGTCCATCCGCAGTCCAAGCTTGTTCAGCGGCTCGACCTTGATTCCGGGCAGGCTCATGTCTACCAGCCACTCGGTGAAGACGTCCGGCTGGGAAGCGTCGCGGGTCATGACCACCAGGTAAGGGACTTTGGCCGAGGAGGTGATGAAGGTCTTGTGCCCGTTCAGATAGACCTTGCCATCACGGCGGGTGTAAGTGGTCTGCAGGCTGCCGACGTCAGACCCGGCGCCCGGCTCGGTGCAGGCGGAATTCCAAATCTGCTTGCCGGTGCCTACGTAGGCGAGAATCTTCTCGATCTGCTCCGGGGTGCCCTCGCGCAGAATGGTGTCGAAACAGGGCAGTTGGTAGAGCACATAGGTCGGCGCACCCCAGCGGCCCAATTCCTCGTAGACAGCTGTCAGCGTGACCAGACCCAGGTCCAGCCCGCCGTGCTCCGCGGGGAGCATGATCAGATCGAAGCCCAGCTCGCAGATTGCCTTCACCCAGCGCTCGGGATATTCGTGGCGCTCATCGCATTCGGCAAAATATGCCTCCCAGTTCTCACTGGCCATGAGTTCGCGGATATTCTGCACCAGCAGTTCTTGTTCGTCGTTCAACGCGAAGTCCATTGTCTTCTCCTTGTTTGTCGTTTTGGTTTGGCGGCTTTAGCAGCCGAAGCGGCAAAAGCCAGGGATATTGCGGGGTGCTAGACGCCCGCCAATTCGGTCTCGGCGGCGGCAGACGCGGCGAGCTTGGCGCCGTTCTTCCGCACGAAGTAGAACAGGATGGCCGAGGCGATGGCGGCCAGCACTGCGGAGACGATCAGAATGTAGAAAATCTGCTCGTAGGCGGCCACCTGGACGCTCTCGCCCACCGTGTGGGCGTCCATGATCGCGCCGAACCAGATGCTGGAGAACGTGTCTGGCAGGAAACCGACGATGGACAATATTCCGGTCGCCGCGCCGAAATAGTGCAGTGGCACCGAGCCTTCGGTCAATTGGGCGGAAGCAACGCCGAAAGCGCCGTTGGCGATGAAGCCGAGGACGATGACCAGCACCGACGCCGCGACGATCACACCGGCGTCCTTGGGCAGGACCAGCAAGCCGAACAGCGCCACGACGAAAGCCAGCGAGCCGATCACGATCATCAGCGACGGCTTGGACTTGTTTGCCAGATAGCCGAAGATCGGGCCGGACAGCAGGGTGATCCCGTAATTCCGCACATTGGCGACGATGGTGGTCACCACCAGCGACGCGCCGAGGACGCCGGTCAGATAGGGCGTCGTATAGGTGACGCCGGTGTAGAAGAAGTAAACGAAGAACAGCGACACGGCGGCCAGCCACACCACCGGATTACGGAACGCGCTGACGAATTCGTTCAGGTTGAAGCCGTCACTGGCTTTAATCTCACCCTTGAACTTCGGGATGAACAGCAGGGAGAGGATGCCGAGGGCCAGGATCACCGCCGCCAGGAAACCGAGGTAGACCGACACGCCCAACTTCAGGTTCTCCCCGACCATCGCCACTATCGCGGTGGAAATCATTCCGATGATCAGCCCGGCCACGCCGTAGATGCCGTAGGACAGCCCGATGCGCTTGGGGTACTCGTCCTCTTTGGAGACCAACCGGACAAGCTTGAAGCGCACGCCCCACCAAATCAGGATCGTGGTCACGCCCATCGCAATGAAAACCACGTAGAGCACGAACAGGCTTGGCAGCAGCGCGTAGACGAAGGTGAGCAGCGCCGTCGAGATGAACCCAACGCTGGAGAGGGTGCGCATCCTAACCTTGTCGGCGATGATGCCCGAAGGCAGATAGCAGATCAGCGCGGTGATGGCGTACGCGCCGAAGACCGCGCCCAATTCGGTGTTGGTCACGCCCAACGCCTGCTGCAGCGGATCGTAGAAGACCGCTTTCAAATACGCCGGCGCGTAGATGATCGAGCTTCCAATGCTGGCCAGCACCAACAGGAACCAGCGTCTGCCGGGGCTGATTTCGCTATAAGACATCTCAGCGCTGTCTTTAAACTTCATGGTTTTCTCCTCACCTGGGTCGCCCCAGCGGGTTCAGCTTCATTGGTGGGTGCGAAGTTCTTCGGCTGGCTGCGTCGCCCCTCCGAGTGCATCGCCCTCTAAGCGTCTCCCATGCCGGTTGGGCAGACCCATCGTGAAATTCGCGGGAATCGCCGAATCATTAGTTATTAGTGAGGTTGGTTTTCAGCTGTCCCGGCCCCGGCCACACCCCCAATGCGCCGCTTGGCCGGGGCCGGGACAGCAAAAAGCGCCGGGGAAAGCACTCTGGCTTCCCCGGCGCTCTGCTATGCGCTATTGCGGGCGGTTACCGCTACTTCTCGGCAGCTGCTTCCTCGGCCTCGGCCACAGCCTCCTCGGCGGCAACCTCCTCGGCTAGGTCTTCCTGCGCAGAGGCGGCGTCGTCCAAGTCGATCTCGGTAACGTCGTCTTCCTCTTCCACGACTGGCTCAGCTTCCACCGCAGTCTCTGCAGTCACCTGCTCGTCCTTGGCCGCAGGCACGTCCTTGGCCGCAGGCTTCTTTGCCGCCTTCTTCTTCTTGTTCTTGCCGACCGGCTCGGTCACCACCTCGATGACCGCCAACGGCGCGTTGTCGCCTTTGCGCGGGCCGATCTTGGTGATCCTGGTGTATCCGCCGTCGCGGTCGGCCACCTTGGGCGCGATTTCGGTAAAGAGCAGATGGACAACAGATTTGTCGGTCACCGTCGTCAAAACTTGGCGCCGGTTGTGGATGTCGCCCCGCTTCGCCTTCGAGATGAGCCGCTCCGCCAACGGCTTGAGCCGCTTGGCCTTCGCCTCGGTGGTGGTGATCTTGCCATGCTGGAACAACTGCGTGGCCAGGTTGGCCAGGATGATCCGCTGATGGGCGGGGCTGCCGCCGAAACGCGGACCCTTTGTTGGCTTAGGCATTATTTATGTCTCCTCGGTATGGCAGATCAGAACTGATCGAAATCGTCGTCATCGTAATGGGTGAGCGCGCTGAGCGGATCGAAGCCGGGGCCGGAATCCTTCAGCGACAGGCCCATCTCATGCAGGCGCAGCTTGACCTCTTCAATCGACTTCGAGCCGAAGTTGCGGATGTCGAGCAAGTCCTGTTCAGAGCGGGACACCAATTCGCTGACCGTGTGGATGCCTTCGCGCTTGAGGCAGTTGTAGCTGCGCATGGTCAGCTTCAATTCCTCGACCGGCATGGCCAGATCGGCGGCCAGCTGCTCGTCTATCGGGGATGGCCCGATTTCGATGCCCTCCGCCTCGACGTTCAATTCCCTGGCCAGGCCGAATAGCTCCACCAAGGTCTTGCCAGCCGACGCCACCGCATCGCGCGGCTTGATGGACGGCTTGGTCTCCACATCGACGATCAGCTTGTCAAAGTCGGTGCGCTGCTCGACGCGGGTGGCCTCCACCTTGTAGGTGACCTTCAACACCGGCGAGTACAGCGAATCCACTGGGATTCTGCCGATCTCCGCGTCCGGATTCTTGTTCTGCACCGAAGACACATAGCCGCGGCCCCGCTCGACAACCAATTCCATCTCGATGGAGCCGGTCTCGTTCAGGGTGGCGATGTGCAGCTGCGGATTCAAGATTTCCACACCGGCAGGCGGGGTGATGTCGGCGGCTGTCACCGCGCCGGCGCCAGCCTTGCGCAGGTACATGGTCACCGGCTCGTCTTCCTCGCTGGAGAGCACGAGCCGCTTGAGATTCAAGACAATCTCGGTGACATCCTCGACTACGCCGGCGATGGTGGAAAATTCGTGCTGGGTGCCTTCAATCTTGATCGAAGTGACTGCCGCGCCCGGAATGGACGACAGCAGGGTGCGCCGCAGCGAATTGCCCAAGGTGTAGCCGAATCCCGGCTCCAAAGGCTCGATGACGAACCGCGAACGGGACTCGTCTATTACTTCCTCGAACAGGATGGGACGCTGTGCGATAAGCATTTGCTTCTTCCTCTCTCTCCCACTGAAGTGGGTCGGGCCTCGATTGGCTCCGGCGATCCAATTTGACCGCCGTCTGCCTCAATCGACCCGGCACCGCCCGCTATATGACGGTGAGTAGTTGGTTACTTTGAATAAAGTTCGACGATCAACTGTTCGTTGACGTCTACGGTGATTTGTTCCCTGACGGGCAGTTGGTGTACCAAAACCCGCATCCGGTTGGGCCTGACTGTCAGCCAGGCCGGAACGGTGCGCTCATGATGGGTCTCGCGGGCCACCAGCAGCGGATAAATGTTGAGCGACTTCGGCTTGACGTCGATGACGTCGTAGGCGCTCACCCTAAAGCTGGGGACGTTGACTTTCCTGCCGTTCACGCTGAAATGCCCGTGGACCACCAACTGGCGGGCCTGGCGGCGGGTGGCGGCGAAGCCAGCGCGGTAGATCACATTGTCCAGCCGCGATTCGAGGATGATCAGCAGGTTGTCGCCGGTCTTGCCGGTGAGCCTGGTCGCCTCCTCGTAGTAGCGACGGAATTGCTTCTCCAACACGCCATAGGCGTAGCGGGCCTTCTGCTTCTCTTTCATCTGCAGCAGGTATTCCGATTCCTTCGTCCGGCCACGCCCATGCATTCCCGGAGGATAGGGGCGGCGGTTGAAGGCCTTGTCGTTGCCGATGAGATCGGTGCCGAGCCGACGGGACTTCTTGGTTATTGGGCCGGTGTAACGGGCCATGAGATTTCTCCTCTCGACTCTTAGACGCGACGCCGCTTGGGCGGACGGCAGCCATTGTGTGGAACCGGGGTCACATCTTGGATCGGGCCGATCTCCAGACCGACACCACCCAGGGAACGAATCGCCGTCTCCCGGCCGGAACCGGGGCCTTTGACGAAGATGTCCACCCGCTTCATGCCGTGTTCCATAGCGCGGCGGCCAGCGGCCTCAGCGGCCATGCCGGCGGCGAACGGGGTGGACTTGCGGGAGCCTTTGAAGCCGACAGTGCCGGCGCTGGCCCATGCGATCACCGAACCAGCGGGATCGGTGATCGAGATGATCGTGTTGTTAAAGGTGCTCTTAATATGCGCCTGACCGGCGACGATATTCTTCTTTTCTTTGCGACGCACCTTGGTCTTCGCAGCAGCCCTTTGCGCTGCGGTGCGGCCTGCAGTAGCCATACTTTTGTTATCTCCTGGAGTTATCCCGTGGCCTACTTGGCCTTCTTCTTACCGGCGACAGCCTTCTTCTTGCCCTTGCGGGTGCGGGCGTTGGTCCGGGTGCGCTGACCGCGCACTGGAAGGCCCATGCGATGACGGCGGCCCTGGTAGGAACCGATGTCGATCTTGCGACGAATGTCGGCGGCGACGCTGCGGCGCAGGTCGCCCTCAGTCTCGTAATTGGCTTCGAGGTAGTCGCGGAGCTTGACGAGCTGTTCGTCGGTGAGTTGGTGGACGCGGATATCGCCACTGACTCCAGTGGCCTCCAGGGTTTTCGCGGCACGGGTTCGCCCGATGCCGTAAATATAGGTGAGGGCGACTTCCAAGCGCTTGTCGCGCGGCAGGTCGACCCCGATTAGGCGTGCCATTAGGCGTAATACCTTTCATTTTTCTCAGGCTGTCCCCAGCCTGGCGAAGGTGTCTGGCGTGATGCGTCTCGCGGTGGCCCGCAAGCTCCGGCCTTCGCCCGGAGGTGTCCGCGACTGTTGGGAGTTTCCTCCCGCTGTTGCCCAGATAGCTTCTTACGGCGATTGGTTTCGCTGTGTTCGGCTAGCTAGGCGTTGTCGCGGTTGCTATCACGTTTTTCTCTTGGCAGCCGTGGCTGCCCCATTATTCAGTTGTGTATCCGCTGGCCCGCTCGCCTCAGCCTTGACGCTGCTTGTGGCGCGGGTTTTCGCAGATGACCATGACGCGACCGTGCCGGCGGATTACCTTGCACTTGTCGCAGATCTTCTTGACGCTCGGTTGGACCTTCATCAAGCTACTTTCTCTGCGTCGCTGGGCGCGGGTTTGCCCCTGGTTTTAAAGCTGGGGAATCCCACGACCAACTGGTGGTTGTTTTTCGTCACCTGTGTCTGAAGACGATGCGCCCGCGATTCAAATCGTAGGGTGACAGTTCGACGACCACTCTGTCAGCCGGAATGATGCGGATGTAGTGTTGCCGCATCTTGCCGCTGATAGTCGCCAGCACTTTATGCCCGTTGGCCAGTTCCACCCGGAACATGGCATTGGGCAGGGCTTCGACAACGGTCCCCTCGATTTCGAGGGCGCCTTCTTTCTTAGCCATTGCTCCCTATGATTTGTATTGGACGCACGCCTGCAAACGCAGGTCACACGAAGGGCAAGCTTACTCCAAGGCTGAGGGTGAGCCAAAATTACGAACGCGCAGTCCGCGCCAGGTCGGGATTTAGCACCCGGCCCGACTCGTCCAATTCGACCAGATCGGCTTTCGCGCCTGCGGTGAGCCGCCCGACATCACCCAGTCCCAGGTAGGCGGCGGGGTTGGCGCTGGCCAGCCGCACCGCCGTGCCGAGCGGGATGCCGTTGGCGACCGCGTTGGCCAGCGCGTCGGCGAGGGTGATCGTGCTTCCGGCGATGGCGCCGTCGCTGGTCAGCCGCGCCACGCCGCCCGAGACCCTGACCGGCAGCCCGCCGAGGGTGTAATCGCCGTCGCCCATTCCGGCGGCGGCCATCGCGTCGGTGATCAGCACCATCCGTTCCGGGAATTGCTCGCAGCAGAACGCGGCCAAACGGGCATCCACATGGTGGCCGTCGAAGACCAGCTCCAGCCAAGCCCTGGGATCGCGCCAGGCGGCCAGCACCGGGCCGGGATCGCGCTTGCCCAGATCGGGCATGGCGTTGAACAGGTGGGTGACGCCGCTGGCGCCGGTGTCGAAGCCGGATCGGAAGCAGGCGTAGTCGGCGGCGGTGTGGCCGAGGGCCACCACGATGCCAGCGGCGCTCAGGCGGCGTATCGCCTGCTCCGCGCAGTCCAATTCGGGCGCGATGGTCACCATCCGCACCAAGCCCGGCGCCAGGGCTAGCACCCGGTCCACAGCCGCTGGAGTCGGGGCGGCGAGTTTGCCCAGATCGTGCGCCCCCTTGCGCTGGGGGGAAATCCACGGCCCCTCCAGATGCACCCCGGCGAGTTCGCCGCTGGCGACCAGTGGCGCCAACGCCTCCACCTGGGCCACTATCTCGTCCAGGTCGGCGCTCACCAAAGACGCGCTCATCGTGGTGGTGCCCTGCCTGCGGTGCGCGTCCAGGACCGTCCGCGCTGCCCGTGCGCCCTCGGTGAAGGCCGCTCCCGCGCCCCCGTGGCTGTGGACGTCCACAAAACCTGGGGCGATCAGCCCGGACGGGGAAATAGCAGCCGGTTCTCCGGCCTCGCCCCAACCGCTGGCGGCGATGCGGCCTTGCTCCACCGCCAACCACCCTTGGGCGAAGTCGGAGCTTTCCGCCCGCCAAAGCCGACCGCTGACAATCATTGCCGCCCCTTTATGGCTCATTGGATGCCCCTCTCCAGCCGCCGCCAGCCCAGCACAGGCCATCGTTGGCTGTGTTGGCCATCGGCGGCCACATTGGCCCTTAGACTAATTCGACCCGCTGCCAGTCGGGCAGGTCTGCGTATAGCTGTCGATAGTAACCGGCCAATTCCAACTCTGCCGCAGCCGCGTCATCCACGATGATCGTCGCCCGTTGGTGAAGCTGCAGCACCGAGCCGGGGCACATCGCGGTGATCGGGCCTTCCACCACGGCTCGTATCGCCGCCGCCTTGGGCGCACCCGAGGCTACCAAGACACAGTGCCTGGCCTCCATGATCGTGCCCAGACCTTGGGTCAGGCAGTGCTTGGGCACTTGTTCCAAGCTGCCGAAGAAACGCGCGTTGTCGCGCCGGGTCTGCTCGGTCAAAGTTTTGATCCGGGTCCGGGAGCTTAGCGACGAGGTTGGCTCGTTGAAACCGATGTGCCCGTTTGAGCCGACGCCGAGAATCTGAACGTCAACGCCACCCGCTTCCCGGATCGCCCGCTCATAATCAGCCGCCGCCCGTTCCAGATCGCCAGCGAAGCCGTCTGGGACGTGAACGCGGTCGGCGCGCAATCCCAATGGCTCCACAACTGTGCGCCGGATCACTTCCCGATAGCTCTGCGGATGCCCGGCAGGCAGGCCGACATATTCGTCCAGCGCAAAGGCGGAAGCCTGGGACAGGTCAACTTTGCCGCGCGCGGCCAAGGCAGCCAAAGCCGTATAGGTCGCCAACGGGGACGAGCCGGTGGCCACTCCCAGCACCGCATTCCGTCCGGCTTGGGAGGCCGCTCGGGCCACTTTCGCAACTTTCGCCGCCGCATAGGCGCCGACTTCAGTGTCATCTCGGCAAATGATAACGTCCATGTACCCTCCTAGACTTTGTTAGCCATCTTAACATTCTCAGGGCAGCCAATGCCGCGCCAAAACCATTATCGCTGAACACAGCACTGGTGTGGGGCTTGGCAGGCATCTTCACCGGCGCGGACACCGGATTCCCACGCTCACAGCTTGCCGTAGCGGCGCTCACAGCCCGCCGTATACAAAGTAACAGCCAAAGCCGAACCCGGAACAACATGGCCTGGGCGGTTCCGCAATGGGGACACCGGCTCGATATGACCAGACAAGCTGTCATAGAATAATATTTCGGTCAATTTCCGAAAGGCCACTCGTGGACTCAAGCCAGCTCCTGCAGCAAGAACTGGCGGTAGAGCAGGCTCATGTCGATCTGGTTTACCGCTATCTCGACCAGGCAACCCAGTCAGCGCAAACAGTGGCCCGCCAAGGGCGCGATTTGTTCAAGTCTGACCGCTTCAGCTACGTGCGCGAAGAGGACGGCACCGCGCTGTTCGAGCGGGACGCTTTCGCCTTCCAAGCTGCCCGGCGGCTGGCGATCCTGGACGCGGAGCACGAAGGCCTGGTCTTCGGGCGGCTGGACCACGTTGACCGCGAGGTGCGCTACATCGGGCGCATTGGCGTCCGCGACGAAGAGTACGAACCGCTGGTCATCGATTGGCGGGCCAGGGCAGCCGAGCCTTTCTACCGCGCCACCGCAACGCATCCGATGGGGGTCGTCCGCCGCCGGGTGCTGCGCTGCCGCAACGACCAAGTGACCGGCATCGAGGATGACCTGCTCGACTCTTCGGCACAGCGGGACGATCTGGTGATCGTGGGCGAGGGCGCTCTGATGGCCTCGCTCAAACGCGCGCGCGGGCATCAGATGCGCGACATCGTAGCCACGATCCAAGCCGAGCAAGACCAGGCCATCCGCGCCGACCACCGCGGGGTGACCGTCATCTCTGGCGGCCCCGGCACCGGCAAGACGGTCGTCGCCCTGCATCGCGCCGCCTACCTGCTCTACTCGAACCGCCGCCGTTTCGAGCGCGGCGGCATCCTGGTGGTCGGCCCGAGCGCGCTCTTCATGAATTACATAGAGCGGGTGCTGCCCAGCTTGGGCGAGGACTCGGTGACCCTGCGGGCGATCGGGCAAGTCGCCGCCGACGTGCTCAAAATTACCGCGAACCGCATCGACTCCGCGCGGGCGGCTGAAATCAAGGGCAGCCTGCGCATGGTCCCGCTGCTGAAACGGCTGGTCAGCCTGCCGTTGATCGACAGGGGCGCGGAGAAGCTGCAAGTGAGCGTCAAGGGCAATGTGCTCAGCCTGGACGCCACCAGCCTAGAGCGAATCCGCCGCGACATCCTCACCCGGACCAAGGCCAACGCCGGTAGGCGGGCAGCGGAAGAGAGCCTGCAACACGCGCTCTACCGCCAGCTTCCCGAAGATGCGGAAATCTCTTTCGAGACCGCCCAGGACCTCATCGCCAGTTCGGCGAATTACCGGATGTTCGTTCAATCGTGGTGGCCCGAGCTGGTTCCCGAAGACGTGCTGGCCCGGCTCTCCTCCGCGCAAACGCTGAGCCTGATAGCCGAGGGCCTGCTCTCCAGCGAAGAACAAGCCGTGCTGGCCGAGAGCTACGCGGCACGGGATTGGTCGGTGGCCGATGTGGCGCTGCTCGACGAGCTGATGTCGCTGCTCGGGCCAGTCATCGCCGAGCCGGTGGACGATCTAAGTTTGGTCTTCCTGCCAGATGGCACCGAGGTGGGCGAATTGGTCACCACCGCCGATTTGCTCACCGACCGGCGCGAGCCGTCCCTCGACGAGGACAACCAGGACACCTTCGCGCACATCTTGGTGGACGAGGCGCAGGATCTGTCCCCGATGCAGTGGCGGATGCTGCGCCGACGCGGCCCGCAGGCTAGTTGGACGATTGTCGGCGACGCCGCGCAGAGCAGTTGGCCCAACGTTGCCGAATCCAGGAAAGCCTTCACCGAATTGGTCGGCTCCGCCCCGCAGCGGGAATTCCGGCTCTCCACCAACTACCGCTCCCCCGCCGAGGTCTTCGAGCTTGCCGCCAACGTCGTGCTGCGAGCCTATCCCGACGCCGATCTGCCCAATGCGGTGCGTTCCACCGGAATCGCGCCGAAGCTGCTGCGCACGGCTGGCGGGCGGTTGGCCGAAGCGGTCTCTTCGGCGCTGCGGGAGCTATCTCGCCAAGTGGAGGGCACCATCGGCGTCATCATCCCCCCCTCCAGGTGGGACCGGCTCGCCGCTGAACTCAGCCAAGATGAATTTGCCGAATCGCTGGGCGACCGGCTGGTGCTGGTCACGCCGTTGGGGGTCAAGGGCTTGGAATACGACGCCGTGATCGTCGTCTCCCCCGATGACGTGATCGCCGACTCCCCTGCCGGGGAACGGGTGCTTTACGTCTGCCTCACCCGCCCGACCCAACGGCTGGTGACCATCGACATGGACTCCGGCGGCGGCTGGATTCCGAAGGAAGGCTGACCAAGATGAGCGAATTCAGCGTTGCCCAATCGTTGGCCGCCGCGCCAACGATGTCCTTTGAATTCTTCCCGCCCAAGACCGACGCGGGGCTGGAGTCGCTGCGCAACGCCGTCCGCGAGCTTGAGCCGCTGAAACCAGATTTCGTCTCGGTCACCTACGGGGCCTCCGGCTCCACCCGCGACCGGACCTTGGCGGCCACCCGTTTCATCCAGCAGCAGACCAGCGTCGCCACTATGGGCCACCTCACCTGCGTCGGGCAGACGGCGGACGATCTCCGCAGCGTGTTGGGTTCATATGCCAAACTCAAAGTGCGGCACATCCTGGCGCTGCGCGGCGATCCGTCAGGCGGGCCGACAGCGCCCTGGCACACCCATCCGGGCGGGCTGGCCAACGCCACCGAATTGGTGCGGCTGGCCAAAGCCGAAGGGGACTTCAGCGTGGGAGTCGCGGCTTTCCCCGACGCCCACCCCGAGCACCACGACTTCGAGCTGGACGCCCGCATCCTGCTCGACAAGCAGGAGGCCGGGGCCGAATTCGCCATCACCCAGCTCTTCTTCCGCGCGGAGTCCTATTTCGCGTTGGTGCGGCGGCTGCGCCGTCTGGGCTGCACCATGCCGGTCATCGCCGGCATCATGCCGGTCACCGACGTCTCCCAAGTGGAACGTTTCGCCCAACTCTCCGGGGCCGAGATGCCCGCCCCGCTCGCCAACCGGCTGCGCGAAGTGGCTGGCGATCCCCAAGCCGTAGCCCAAGTTGGCCTGGAAATAGCCCTAGAACTGTGCCGCGAACTCTTGGCCGGTGGCGCTCCCGGCCTGCACTTCTTCACCCAGAACCGCTCCACCGCGACCAAGCGAATCCTGGCCGCGCTAAACCCCTAGCCAACCCCGCCCACACCTGGTCCACCGCACGCGCCACCAGGAAGTGGGACAAACTCCAAATGGGACAAACCCCAAGCCAACCCCGCCCACTCCTAGTCCACCGCACGCGCCACCTGGGGAGTGGGACAAACTCCAAGCCAACCCCGCCTGTAGCGGGCTGATGGCGCTCGCCGAAGCAGCTGACTTTGAGTTTGTCCCATTATTGTTCGTCCCATTATCGCGGAGGCGGCGCGGGCGGCCACCTGTTGCGCGGGTTGGATTTGGCCCTGGGATGTGGGACAAACTCCAAGCCAACCCCGCCTG
>JAIRXX010000056.1 GCA_031268065.1 Propionibacteriaceae bacterium | reverse complement strand
GCGGGCGCAGTTGCGCAGGTGCCGCCTGGAAAACCTCTCCGGTTGCGCTGCCAGGCTTGGATCACGGTCGCGGAGTCCATGTCTTCGACTTCATCGACCAAGGGCTGGCAGAGCAGGTGGTGGCCGTCAACGGCCTGTGAGCGACATGTCGCGCGGTTATCATCGATGAGTAACTTTTATCCTCGCGTGAGGAGGGCGCAGTGGGCAGTGAAGCCAAACCACCGCGAGTTGTGACTATCCGCGATGTGGCAATCTCCGCGGGGGTCTCGCCCGCGACCGCGTCAAGGGCGCTGCACCACGACACCCGGATCACGCCCGCCACCACCGCCAAGGTGGAGAGCGCCGCAGTTGCGCTGGATTATCGGCCTGACGTGCGTGCGCGTCAGATCAGGCTTGTCGATACCCGTCTCATCGGATTGGTCACCCACAGCGGCCAAGATCATCACAATTCACTGGCCAACGCCATCCGGGAAGCTGCGCGGGCCAACGGCTATGACTTGCTTCCGGCACCAGCTACCATGCCGTATTTGGAGATTGGCTGCAGCGACATGTTGATTTCCAAGCGGGTACGCGGGCTGATTTTGGTCGATCCCAGAGCTGCGGAGACTTTGCTCCAGGAAATCTCCGAACGGCTTCCGACGGTGGTGATTGGCGCTCCCCATCCTGGGTTGCCAGGGGTGGACCAGGTTTATTCGTCCAACTCCGAAGGATTTGACCAGGCATGTGCCGCCCTGCGGGAATACCGACACCGAAGACTGTTGGCTCTCAACGGGCCACCAGGGGCTTCAGCGTCAAAGCGTTTGGAGCAGATCAGCGTCGCCGCTCAGCGATATGGCCTCGACTTGACCGTTGTGTCGGCTGGCGACAGCGAGTCGGCAGGCTCAGATGCGGTCAACCAAGCGCTGGCCAGCGGGCTTCTCGGCCCTCCTGGCGGCGCAAGCTGTGTGGTCGCTTACAACGACCAATGCGGTCTTGGCGCGCTGATCGCAATGCTGAGAAAGGGGCTGCGCGTGCCCGAAGACATTTCGCTCATCGGCGTGGACGGCTCGGAACGCGCGGCAAGCAGCGGTATCGAACTGGCCACAGTAGACAAACAGCTTGATCGGATGGCTGCGGTGGCGGTTGAACTGTTGGTTGAAAGAATGGGGCAGGCCAGCGACGTGAAAACGAGGCGCAAGGGGCGTTTGGTCGGCGTGAAGTCCCAGTTGTGCCTGCGGCAATCGCTGGGTTCTAGCCCGGCTTGGGCAGTGGCTGGCGGGGTTTTGCGGGACACGGCTTAAATTGGGCGCCACATCGTTGACCTCGCGTTCTTTGCTGCGGGAAGATTGGGGTCATGCTTCACGATCTGCCCCTTGCCGAACTGGAGAATTACCAGGGCAAGGCTGTGCTTCCCGATGACTTCGCCAGTTTTTGGAAGGCCACGCTCGCTGAATCCAGAGGTCTTCGCCAGCCTGTCCAGCTGAGCCGGATGGAAACCGTGCTCAGCGTTATCGACGTCTACGATGTGACTTTCAGCGGATTCATGGGCGATCCGATCAAGGCTTGGCTGCGGGTGCCGCATGGGGCCAGCGGCCCGCTCCCGGCAGTTGTCGATTATGTGGGATACAACGGCGGTCGCGGGCATTCGCTCTCCGCACTGCATTTCGCCGGTGCCGGATTCGCCCACTTCCAGATGGACAGCAGGGGACAGGGGTCGGTCTGGTCCGTCGGAGACACGGCGGACCCCTGGCCGTCCGGGCCGCAAGTGCCGGGGGTGATGACCAAGGGAATCGAGACGAAAGAGGGCTATTACTACCGCCGATTGCTCACCGATGCGGTCTTGGCCGTCGATGCCTGCGCGGAGCTGGCCTGCGTCGATCCCCAGCGGGTATTCATCACTGGGGGAAGCCAGGGCGGCGCGATGACTGTCGCTGTGGCCGGGCTATCAGATTCGGTGCTGGCGGCTTCGGCACGGGTGCCATTCCTGTCTGACATTCGACGGGCAGTGGAGCTGACCGACGAAAAGCCCTATTCGGAGTTAACCGAGTATCTGGCCTGCCACCGTGATCGGGTGGAGGGCGTCTATGGCGTGCTCGATTACTTCGATTCGGTGAATTTCGCCCAGCAGGCACGCATTCCAATCCATCTAACGGTGGGGCTGATGGATGTCATCTGCCCGCCATCGACGGTTTACGCCGTCTACAACAACTACCTGGGGCCGAAAGAATTGCAGGTGTGGAGCCACAACGGGCACGAGTCCGGCGAACTGCTCGACGATGTGGCCAGCATAGAATTCTTCCAACGGCAATCTCGCTGACGGCTCTTTGGCTCCAGGTGGCATTGCCCAAACGCTGGTTGGGGTTGATTTTGGACGCTGGTATTGCTGCTTCAATCCCGATTGAAGCGGGCTGATTGCCTGGGAAGTTTGCCAGCCACGTAGGCACTGTTGCTGTTCAGCCGTGCGGACGGATGCGGGCGTGTACTTTGTCCATAGCGTCAGACCAGGCGCTTACGGCTCCGGCTTCGCGCAGCGAATCGACTGCCAGTTCGTTCAGGCCGCCGGGGGTCATTTCCCGCCACAATTCCAGCAATTCAGCGCTGGATTCGCCCCGGCCCCGGTGCAGCAGCGCCTCGAAGAGCGAAGTGGTGTAACGCGCCGCCAAGTCAGGCTGCAGGCCCGCCGCGATTCCCCAGCGGACCACTTCGGCCAAGACGATGTAGTAGGGGCTCATCAGCGCGGAGATGACCACGATTGAGTCAAAATCGCGCTCGTCGGCCACTGGAAGGTATTCACCCAAGGGGCCGAATACGGCTTCCAATTCGGGATTCGACGGGTAGGCGGCCAAGGGGCCGATCAGCTGCGCGATGAATGGCAACGGGACCAGCCGGGCCGCTTCTCGCGCCGGGGCGGCAAGGGCGCGGACCTCTGCCACTTTCATGCCCCCCACCAAGGAAATGACTTTGTGGTCCGGGCGGAAACGCAGTCCGGCGATCACCGCTTCGGCAGCTGGGCGCAGCACGGCGATTA
>JAIRXX010000340.1 GCA_031268065.1 Propionibacteriaceae bacterium | reverse complement strand
CTGCCCAACGCCTTCAACCAAATCCCGCTGGGCACGCTGATGGGCACCCTGTTCTTCATCGGTTTCTACGTCGCCGCGGTCACCAGTTCGGCTGGCGTGATGGAGTCGATAGTCGGCCTGCTGATGGACCAATTCAAGTTGAAGCGCCTACCGGCGTTGGGGCTGACCGTGCTGGGAATGGGCGGCATCGGCGCGGCCTGCATCTTCTCCGACGACCTGTTCAACTGGCTGGACCTGGTGGAGAACAACTACATCCTGACTTTGGGCGCGTTGGTCATCTCGATCTTCGTCGGCTGGGTCTGGGGCGCGGACAACTTCGTGGCGGCCACCAACGTCAAGTCCAAGTTTTTCCAGGTGTGGCTGAAGGTCACCGTCAAATACGTCTCCCCAATCGCAATTTTGGTGATCTTCGTCGGCTCGTTCTTCAGCTAGAAAGGGTTGCCCGGCCTCGGCTGGGATGGTTTTCGGGAGCCAAGCTGGGCCAGGAACCGCCAAGGCGCGCGTCTTGGCCCTACAATGGCGGCATGGCTGGAGAAATCTCATTTGACGTGGTGAACAAGATCGACCAACAGGAGGTCGAAAACGCGCTGAACATGGCCGCCAAGGAGGTGCGCAACCGCTTCGACTTCAAAGGCACCGACGCGGCCATCCGCCGTTCGGGCGAGGCCATCGCTATGGAGGCGAACGGGGAGGAACGGGTCAAGGCGATCCTGGACGTGTTCAAAACCATGCTCATCAGGCGCAAGATCGATGTGAAGTCGCTGTCAACAGGCGAGCCGAAGCTCTCCGGAAAGCTGTGGCACATCATCGCCGACATGCAGGCCGGAATCTCGGCTGACAACGCCCGCAAGATCGCCAAACTCATCCGCGACGAGGGGCCAAAAGGAGTCCGGACCCAAATCCAAGGTGACGAATTGCGCGTCTTCTCCAAGAAGCGCGACGATCTGCAAGTTGTCCAGAAGCTGATCCGGGATGCCGACTACGACTTCGCGGTCCAATTCGCCAACTACCGGTGAGCGCGGGCGCGGAAGATGTTGGTGGCCAGCCTCAACGCCAATGGGATCAGGGCGGCAACGCGGCGCGGGTTTGGCGATTGGCTTCAAGCGCGCTCTCCCGACATCCTCGGCATCCAGGAAATGCGCTGCCCCCAAGACCAACTGCCTGATGTCTTCGACGGTTACCGGCTGAGCTACCACCAGGGCAATCTGCCGGGCCGAAACGGGGTGGCGCTGCTCACCAAAGCCGAGCCGTTGGCCGTGCGCACCGGCTTTGGCCACTCCAGCGACCCTGAGGGCCGCTATCTGGAACTGGACCTGCCCGGACTGAGAGTCGGCTGCCTCTATCTGCCCAAGGGCGACGTGCTGGGCTTCAACGATTCCGGAGACGCGCGCTACCGGCACAAGATGGACTTTATGGAAGCCTTCGCAGCGTACCTGGAAGCTGCGGCGGCCCAATCGCTCGCCGCTGGAACCGATTTTCTGGTGATGGGTGATTTCAACATCGCCCACACCCGGCTAGACCTGAAGAATTGGCGGGGGAACCAGAAGGCGTCCGGGTTTTTACCCGAAGAACGCGAGTGGTTCAGCGCCATTCTCGCTCCGGGCACAGTCTTGGACGTGGTGCGCGGCCAACATCTGGAAACTCCCGGCCCGTACACCTGGTGGACTTGGCGCGGCAATGCCTTCGAGCGGGACACCGGCTGGCGGATCGACTACCAGTTGGCCACCCCTGGCCTGGCTGGCCGCGCCGAGCGTTCCTGGGTGGACAAGGACTCGGCGCAGCGGATTTCCGACCACGCGCCGGTATTGGTGGAATACCGGTAAGCAAGCCAGGCTGGGTCCAAGGCTGGGCAATCAATCCAGTCAAGCTCCACTGGGAATCTGCCAAACTTGATTGGCCAGCCGCGCGTCGGTTCAGCCGCCGATGTGCTTCAGCGCCTCGCGGCGGCTCAGCGGGCTGAGGTGAGCGGCACCGGTGAAATCGCGCACCCAGTCTGGATCGGTGCGGGCATATTCGCGCAGCGCCCAGCCGATGGCTTTGCGGATGAAAAACTCCTTGTCACCGGCGTTTCGCCCAATCACTTCACCCAGCAGCGCGGTGTCGGTGCGCTCCTTGCGCCCCAACTGGCTGATGATCGCCAACCGGCGCAGCCAGAATGTGTCTGCCTGGCTCCAACCGCGAACTATCTGCGCGGTCTGGGCCGGGTGTGCGTCGTGCAGAGCGGCGATCTGATGCGCGATGCTGTCAACGAAATCCCACCAGGCCCCGGTGCGGGCACGGTATTCGTGCAACGCGACCAATTCGAGCTTGCCCGACCCCGGAGGCAACGCGGTTAGCTCAATCGACACGTAGCGCTCCTCCCGGTATTCCGCCTCATCCCAGAGCTTTCGGGAAATGCGGGCGACGGCCTCCAGATCGAGTGGGCGCCGCTTGACCGATTCCCGGACGATCTTCCGCACCGTCGGCATGGCCAGCCCCCGGTAAGGCAGCAGTGATTTCATATACGCCTGCTGTCCCGCCGCACGCTTGGGATCGCCATGCGCACCCAGCGCCGCGCGAAGCTCGGTGACGAATTCATCCATGCCAGCCTCCTAGCTGTGCCAAGCCGAAGCTACCGGCTAGCCAATGGCGATAGCCCGCCATCGGCCATCCCAGATTCTTCTGCAGTGCTTTTGCGGACTGTCGCGGCCCAGCGTAGCTGGCCAGGCACCGCCCACCATCGTCAGATTTTCCCGGACCGATGCCCGGTCTAGCCACAGCGGCCCGACTCGAACTATGGGTATATACAGATATATTTGGAGATAATTCCAGTATTAACGGCATCGTCACGCCCTGACGCTCAGCGACGACGATCCGTCGGGCAGCCGGAACACCGTCACCCGCTCGGCGATGGACTGCTTCAGGGCATCCACATGGGAGACGATGCCGACCACCCGTCCACCCGCGCGCAACCCGCCCAAGACTTGGAGCACCCGGTCGCGCACCTCGTCGTCGAGCGATCCGAAGCCCTCATCGATGAACAACGTGCCCAGATCGACCCCGCCAGCCTCAGCGGTGACGATATCGGCCAAACCCAGCGCCAGCGCCAAGGAGACGTAGAAGCTCTCCCCGCCGCTGAGCGTGCGCGGATCGCGGGCCTCCCCGGTGAGGAAGTCCATCACCCGCAGCGACAGCCCTTTGCTGCGGTGGGAGCCTTCTTTGTCATCGCTGCGCTCCAGCGCGAAGCGGCCCGAAGACATCGGCTGGAGGCGGTCGTTGGCGGCGGCGACGACTTCCTCGAAACGGCGGATCAGCACAAAGGTGGGCAGGTCCACATCGCTTTGGCTGGACTTCCCATTCGCCAACTCGGAGACGTAGATGAGCGGCTGATGCTCGCGGCGGGAGCCTTCCAGCTCGCGGCAGGCCGCCAAGACCGCCGCAGTCTTGGCCTGGCAGTCAACGCCGCGCTGCTGGGCGACAGCGGCCAAGGCCCGCAACGCCGATGATTCTTCCCCAGCCTCGTCTGCCTCGGCCCTAGCCGCGACTAAGCCGTCGCGCGCCTGGTCCAACCCGGCATTGGCCAGCGCCAGCTGCGGCTGGGCCAATTGGCTCTCCAACGCCTGCTGCTCAGCCGCCGCCTGGGCGAGTTCCCGCTCAATCGCAGCCGCTTCAGCCTCGGCCATGCTCGCCGCGCGGACGGCTTCCGCGCCGCCAAAGCCTTGCTGTTCCCAGGCGGCCAGCGCGGCGGCCTGGGAGTTTCGGGCCGCTTTCTCAGCGGCGGCCACGGCCTCGGCACCGGCTAGTTTCGCCGCAGCGGCCAGTGCCGTCTGCTTGGCCGCCAGCACAGCATCCTCAGCCTGTGCCAAGCTAAGCCCATCGGCTCTCGCCTCCAGCCCTACCCGCTGGTCGTGGGCGGTTTCCGCCT
>JAIRXX010000318.1 GCA_031268065.1 Propionibacteriaceae bacterium | reverse complement strand
GCGTCCGACCTGGCAGCAGTGCTGCAGGTGGGCGATGCCGAGGCGCAGCGGGACGAGGCTGAGGCGGCACAAGTGCCCGGCCCGGCGAAATACCGCAAGCTAGGCGATTTCCACGAGGTGGTCAACGGCAGTCTCGTCATGCCCGCGCCGCTGTGGTTCATCGCGGGGAACCATGAGCCTTTCGACGCCCTGGACGCCCACGGCCCAGGTGAGTGGGGGCCGGGCGTCACCTATCTGGGACGGGCCGGGCTGGCCGAGATCGGCGGGCTGCGGGTCGGGTTCCTGTCCGGCATCTATGGCGAGAAGGTGTTCCGGCTTTCCAAGACCGGAGAGTTGGAACGCCGCTGGGGCAAGCACAGCGCCCACTACACCTCCCAGGAGCTTCAGACCGCCTGGGAGGCGATGGTGGACGGCGTGGACGTGCTGATCGCCCACGACTGGCCGGTCGGCGTTAACGACCTCGACGTTAACGACCAAAGCCGCTTCGGCCCGCCCGGCGACGAGAACGTCCGCGCGCTGATCGACGACTTTCAGCCGATAATCTCCCTGCACGGCCACATGCACCGACCAGCCACAGCCGTATTCGGCGACACGACGGTGAACTGCCTGGCCATCGTCGGACGCCACTCGGGCGACCCCATGTCCGCCGTCGGCCTTTGGGACATCAGCCCGCATCCCCGCACAGCGGCAAGGCTGGTCTGAATCGCAGTGGCATCGAACCAGTGCTCGTTATTTGCCAGAACCAAGGCTGGCGCATTGACTGCCTCCAGCCATGCTGCCAACGGCGGGCTACCGCGCCAGTGTGGGCGGCGTCTGCGAGAATAGTGGCTGTGAAGACCTTCCCATCGCTGCCGCCCAACCCAGGCGTCAGCTACATCATGCCGGTGCTGAACGAGGCGGAGTACCTGGCGGACGCCATCGGCAGCATCCAGCGCCAGAACTATTCCGGGGAGCAGGAAATCATCCTGGCGCTCGGCGCTTCCAGCGACGACACAAACCAGATCGCTGCGGGCCTCGCCCAGGCGGACCCCCGGATCAGTTGGGTCCACAACCCAGCCAACGACGTCCCGATTGGCCTAAACCTAGCCATCCGCGCCAGCAAGCACCCAGTCATCATCCGGGTGGACGCCCATAGCGAGATACCAGCGAACTACGCCGAGGTCATGGTGACGAAGCTGTCGGAAACCGGAGCGGCGAACGTCGGCGGAGTGATGCTCGCCAAGGGGAAAACCCCCTTGCAGAAGGCAATCGCCCGCACTTACAACTCGCCTTTCGGAATGGGCGGCGGCAGCTATCACGGAGGCGACCAGGAGGGACCGGCGGTCTCCGCCTATCTGGGCTGCTATCGGCGTGAGGTCTTCGACGAAGTTGGGATGTTCGACCCGAATATGCGCCGCGCCCAGGAATGGGAGCTGAACTTTCGGATTCGGGCCGCCGGGTATCAAGTCTGGTTCACCCCGGAAATCGAAGTGGGCTACTGGCCCCGGAACAGCCTGGAGAAATTGCGGAAGCAGATGTACACCACCGGTGTCTGGCGGGGACACATGGCCCGGAACAGCCAACGCGAATGGAAACACTTCGCTCCCCCGGCGTTGGTCGCCGGATTGGCCTTCTCGGCAATGCTCGCCGCAATCGGGTTGGCTGCCCGGAAACCGAAGCAGGTTGCAGCAGGGGCAGCTTTGCCTGTCTCATACCTGGGCGGGCTAGAGCTGGCCGCGCTGCGCACCGGGGCCGACGGTCCGTTTGACTGGCTGTTGAACATCGTCTGCCTAGGCACCGTCCATCTGAGTTGGGGTGCCGGTTTCCTGCGTGGCTGGCTGCGCGGCGCTGCGGACACAGTTGACCATTCGCGTGTCGTCTGACCGCGCGGGCGCGATTTTGGACGCTGAGGAACTAGAGTGAGTCATTGGCAGAAGTCGTCGGCAAAGGTTGACTGTTGAAAAATATGATCGCCCGGTTCAGCAGAATCTTTAGGATGTTCCTCCCCTATCTGCTGGCTTGGTTGGCGGTGTTGGCGGTTTTCGCCATGCTGGCGCTGGTCGGAGGACAACCAGCGGCAGTTGCCGCCGTCCTGGGATCGGCGGCTCTTTGGATGGCCGAGGCCAAAACTGGCTCGGCAGCCCTGCTCGCCCCGAAAGCGGTCTTGATCACCGCGCTGGTGGCTTTCCAGGCCAGCGAACCGCTAGCCGTCATCGCGGGTTTGGCGCTAATCGCCGGAGCATTGGCAGACATCGTAATGCAGCCTTTGACGGTGCCGATCCTGCTGAGCAAGAATCTGAAAGTATCGGCGAAGGCACCGCTACGCGCCCCGTTCACCGATTGCGGCCTGCTCAGCGTGATCCTTTTGGCTGCCGTCAGTTTCGGCTTACCCCAGTACGTCTTCGCCGCAGTCGCCCTGCTGAGCCACGCCTTAGCCGCTGCCATCGCGTTCCGGCGGATAAATCACGCTTATAGCCACTTGGCACCGAAGGCGATTAAGCAGGCATTGGAAGCCCACGCCCCGCGCTTCCTGCTCTATTTCAGCAGCAACGAGAATTCCAGCTACCAGCTATCGATGTGGATTCCCTATCTGGAACGAACCGGAGCGCGATACGCGCTGATCGTCCGCGAAGAGGAACTTTTCAAACCCGCTGAAAAAGCAACGACAGCGCCAATCCTGCTCGCCCGCACCCAACGTTCTTTGGAGTACGCGGTGCCCAGCACGGTCAGGGCGGTGTTTTACGTCAACAACAGCCCGCTCAATGCGAGCGGAATTCGCTTCGCTCAGCTTGAACATGTGCAGTTGGGGCACGGCGATTCGGAGAAACCGTCCTCATACGACAAGGCATTCGCCATGTTCGACCAAATCTTTGTCGCCGGACAGGCCGGGGTGGACCGGTTCGCCCGCAATTCGGTGCAGATTCCCGCTGAGAAGTTCCGCATCGTCGGACGCCCGCAATTGGAAGAATTGGAAGTTAACGGCCCAGACGCCCCTGCCGAACACACCGTGCTGTATGCCCCCACTTGGCGCGGGGGGATGAACGATATGAGCTTCGGCTCGCTGGCCATTGGCGCACAGCTCGTCTCTGC
>JAIRXX010000298.1 GCA_031268065.1 Propionibacteriaceae bacterium | reverse complement strand
CAACAACATTTCGACAGGGGTCCCCCACTGAGAGATTTTCAGGGCTGGCCGTTAATCTGCTGCCCAGCCCCAGTGGCGCCGCTGGGCACTGACCGCCCATTCGGTTATCGCCGCGAGGTCAGCGGTCGCGGGGAGCGGTGTCTTCCCGGTGTCCAGCAGGGCGCGTACTGCGGATTCCAGTTTGGCGACCTCTGCCGAGACTTCATCACGACGCACCTCACCGCGTTTGACTGCCAGCACTCGTTCGCGCTCGGCAGGAGGCATTGGCAGGGTCAACATCCCAGTGCTGGCAATTTCGAGGCCTTGATAGGCCAGGCGCAGCGCGTGACTGCCGTACTTGACGTCCCAGCCGTATTTCTCAATGAGTTCGGGACGGTTGGGCACGTTACGTTTCGATTGTCCCAGCATCCGTTCATGCTGGGACCGCATGTACCCTAGGAATCTTTCGGCGGCATGCCTGGACAAGAACGCCGCCCGCAGTGACCGCAGCTCCTCGCCGAGCGGGGTGAGGAGGATGAGTGATTGCTCGGGCGCGAACAGCGGGAGCATGACTGTCGGGTTCCCCTTGAGCGCCAGCCGCAGGTACTTTGCCAGGGAGTACAGCACCAGGTCAGTGTCTCCGTGATGGCTGCGCTCTCCCTCCGGCTGGGTGCGCCAGAGGTAGTCCTCACGATGCCGCTCCACGCCGAGCACGTATTCTGGGGGTTCTATGTAGACCCCCATTTCGTCGTGGTCGTCCGTTCCCGCGATTGCGATTCCATGCACACCGCTGCCTACCACAGAACGCAGAATCTCGTTCGGCAGCGCCACTGCTGGATCGCCATACTCCATGCCACGCTTCTCATTCATTTCACCACTGTAACGAATTTGGCCAGATAACGGACAAGCTGGGATCCCCGTACCCTCGCAGCGTCCTGCTACGCGCTCAAAAAGCTGAGGCACATCCGTATCAGTGCCGCACGCTCATCAGCATCAATGGCCCTGACAAGCGCGAGTTCTGCAAACTGGAGTCCCGGTCTTGTCGGGCAAGCGACCGATATCATGGGGGCTCGCCCCAAGGATCGGGGCTGGAGAGGCGGGCGACATGATGAGAGACCCGGAGCAGACCATCGGAAACCTTATCGACAAGCAGGGCGTGGCGCTGGTCGCCTCGGTGGACGCCGACGGCTTCCCGAATATGAAGGCGATGCTGCCTCCCAGGAGGCGCGAAGGGATCACGACGTTCTGGTTCACCACCAACACGTCGTCTATGCGAGTGGCTCAGTGGCGCGAGAACCCCAAGGCCAGCGTCTACTTCTACGACAAGCGGTTCTTTCGGGGTGTGATGCTCAAGGGCGCGATGGAAGTGTTGACGGACGCCGAGAGCAAAGAATCGATCTGGCTAGACGGCGACACCAGGTACTACCCAGGCGGAGTGGCGGACCCGGACTACTGCGTCCTCCGGTTCACGGCGCAATCGGGTCGTTACTACGCCAACTTCAAGTCCGAAGACTTCGAGGTGCCCCGCCGATGAGCGTCAGCATCAATCAAGTGTCTATCGACACCACCGATCCGGGGCGGCTTCGAGTGGACCGTGTTGGCCGATCCTGGCGGGAACCAGTTCTGCCTCGTTCCAAGGCAACCCCCAATCGTCTCGGCCTAGTGGGCAAGCACGCTCAACTTTGCGGAGGTTGTCGGCGTTTTACCCGTTGATCGCCTCGACGCCTTGGCGTTTCAGTTTGGCCAGGTTGTCGCGCATGGCCTGGAGGGCTTCGGGCGGGTGGGGTTGCCAGTCGGCTACCTCGCCGGTGACTCGCAGCGGTTCGCGGGTTCGGTAGGAGCGGGTGGGGTTGCCGGGATATTTCTTGTCGGTCAGATTCGGGTCGTCCTCGAATGGGCCGGTTGGCTCCACGATGTAGATACGGCCAGGGCCGCCGCCTAGGGCGAGTTCGGCCCCCCACGTTGCGGCGTCCATCGTGGCGGTGAAGTAGGCGAAGTTGGCCCGATGGCCCTGGCCGAAGTTGGAGTGCCTTCCCAGCTTGATCAGCTCGCCGGTCCGCAGGGCAGCCCTCGTTCCGTGGTAGAACGGGCCGTCGTCGGGTCCAAGGTCGCTCACAACCCCGAAGCCTACTAAACGCCACCCGCAAAGCCTCCTGGTTTCGCTGTGCTCCGGCTCGGTGCTTTGCGCCGGGAAGCAAGGGCAAAACCCGGCTTTTGAGTCAAAGTCCTGGGCACCAGGGAACGCTAGTCGCAGCCGCCTCAGCGACAACGGCTCTCGCCCCACTCGCGCTAGCGGCCTGATCGGTGGGAAGGCGTACCGCTAGACCGTTACCGCCTGGCGACCAACGTCGCAACAACCGTCACCGAAGACCGCGCCGCCGCTCTGGCCGCTGCAGCGATAACGCCCAGGGGCTTTGGGCATGGGCCACAAGGGCAGCGGCAGCTGCGGCCAAGCTGTCCGCTGAGAAACGGGCGCTAAATTGTCGTTGGCGAGAGGTAGATTGGTCCACATGGGAACAACGCTTGACTACGTTGAGTACGTCGAAGACCAAGTGCGCGGCCCTTGGGAACTGCGGCACAGGAAAATGTTCGGCGAGTACATGGTCTGGGTCAATGACAAACCCTTGCTGCTGGTGTGTGACAACACCGTCTTTGTGAAAATGCTCCCCGAAATCGAGGCGTTGATGGGCGGCGCGGAGACCGGATTCCCCTACGAGGGGGCGCGGGAGCACTGGGTGCTCAATGTGGACAACTCCGAGATCGCCCGCGAGGTCATCGCCGTTCTGGAAGCGGCGGCGCCGCCCCCGAAGCCCAAGCGGCCAAGGCCGCCGAAAAAGGGCCGCTCATGATCTGCGGCTGGTTCGCCAGGGATTGGCTGGCGCCTGCGGCCTGCAGTCTGCGGCCATACCTCACTCGTGATCACAAAGGTGGGCAACTCCGCCTGCGTCGGCGGCTGGCAGTCCTGGAGTCGTCGCCCATGAAGCGCAATCGCGCCTTGGATAGGATTTCCCTGTGAGTGACACCACTGCGGAACCGGGTTCCCCGGCCACTCCCGCGACGGGAGCAGCCACTGCCGTCAGGATTTGGCAGCGCTATTTCTATTACTTCCTGATCGGCTGCGTCGCGGGGTACGCCTATGAGTACTTGCTGATCACCTACTATTACCAGACGCCGTTCGTAAACCAGGGGCCGCTGTACGGGATGCTGCTGATCTACGGCATCGGCGGCGTCTTGCTGATAGCGCTGTTGGGGCGTTTCGCCAAGCGCAAGCTGCGGGTGTGGAAGCTCAACTTGATGCCGGTGGCCATCGCGCTTGCGATCATGGTCATCGTCACTGTCGTCGAATACATCGGCCACTGGACGACCGAGACTTTTTTCAGCTTCTGCCCGTGGGACTACTCGGAGAAATTCCTCAACATCAACGGTCGGGTCTGCCTGGAAGACTCCGCCCGCTTCGTCGTTCTGGGCATGCTGCTGATCTACGGCATCGTGCCGCTGATGGAGAAGCTGTTCGCCCGCCTCACGCCACGGCAGAATTGTATGCTTTTCAGCGTCTTGGCGGTCGCTTTCGGGATCGACGTCGTGCTCTCGTCCGTCTTCGGGTTCCCGCCCGGCGTCATGCAGCAGTGCCCCATCAGGTGAGTCCCTGGCCGGACGGGGCTGGCCTGGAGCCCAGGTCCAAGGGCAGGTGGGTGCGGCGTGCCAGCGGCAGCGCAACCCCCTGCGAGCCTTGATCTCGAAAAACCACAACCGTGGGGGCGTTGCCGCTGGTACTTGCCCGACTTGCAAGCCGACGACCGAAAAACCGCAACCGTGGGGGCATCGCGCTTCCGTTTAAAAAACGGGGCCATTGTGGGGCTGTGGCGCGGCGAGTAGGATGCCGCGTGTCGGAGCGATGGCACGTTACTGGGCTGGCGCGCTTCGAGACAGTTGAAGCGGCTTGTGGCTCAGCCAAATAGAAACACTCCGGTCTGCCCGCGACTAGTTGGCAAGGAAGCACAACGAGAGAGGTTGAGCGCATGAAGGGATACGCGATTGAGGGAGTGAACCAGGCGAGCTGGCGGGACGGCTTGCCGCAGCCCGAAGCACGCTATGGAGAGGTCGTGGTCAAGCCGGTGGTGGTGGCGCCTTGCACGTCAGACGTTCACATCCTGGAGACTATGGCCTTTCCGACCATGAAGGGCAAGCCGATGGGCCACGAGATGGCCGGGATCGTGCATGAGGTCGGGCCGGGGGTCAGGGACTTCAAAGTCGGGGACCGCGTTGCCGTGCCGTCGTTGACGGTCGACTGGGGTGATCCCCAATTCCAAGACGGCTACGACAAGTACGCCTCAGTCAGCCCTTACTTCAGCGAAGACCCCCGACTCCTGGGCTGCTTCGCCGAATACTTCCTCGTCATGGGCGCCGACCTCAACCTGGCCCACATCCCCGACGCGGTGACGTGGGAGCAGGCCGTGGTCCTGACCGACATGGGCACGACGGCGTTTGAGGGCGTCCACTGGCTCGACCTCGACTACGGCCAGTCCGTGGTTGTCTACGGCATCGGCGCCGTGGGGTTGATGGCTGTGCGCGCCGCCTACCTCAAGGGAGCCGGACGGCTGTTCGCCATCGGCTCGCGGGAGGTGTCGTTCGAGATCGCCCGGGAATTCGGCGCGTCGGATCTGGTCAACTACCGTGACGGCGATGTGGCCGAGCAGGTTCTGGCACGCAACGGCGGGCCGGTGGATGCGGTCGTGGTCTGCGGCGGCAGCGACATCTCGGCTATCGCCGACGCCATGAAGATGGTGCGCTTCGGCGGCCACGTCACGAACGTAGCCGTGTTCATGCACGACAAACAGTTCGTGCTGCCCAATGAACTTTGGGCTTTCGGCTCGCAGGACAAGACGTTGCGCTCGGTCTCGTGCCGGGGTGGCCGGGCCAACCTGGAGCGTTTGCTGAAGCTGGCCGAGTATGGCCGGGTAGCGCCGGAGCGGCTAGCGACCCACACGTACCACGGCATGGAGCACATCGAAAAAGCCCTGGCGCAAATGGGTGGCCACGACCGGACGGCCATCAAGCCGGTGGTTTTCTTCGACTAGTTCATTTCCTGCGGCGAGGCGGATGCATTGCGGTCCATGCAATCCCAGCAGAGGCGAACGCGCGGCCAGGTTTCACAGTAGTTTGCGAAATTGTAGGAACCGAAAGTTACGGCCTCGCCTGGCG
>JAIRXX010000276.1 GCA_031268065.1 Propionibacteriaceae bacterium | reverse complement strand
GCGCTACTGCGGCTATCTGGCGGCGATGGGCGGGCTGACCGGGGGCGCCGAGCGCATTTATCTGCACGAGGAGGGCATCACGCTGGCTGACCTGGAACAGGATGTGCGTTGGATGAACGACTCGTTCCGCAGTGGGCGCAAGCTGTTCCTTGCCGTGCGCAACGAGGCTGCCAACCGGCTCTACTCAACCGATTTCATCGTCCGGCTGCTGGAGGAAGAGGGCGGCGAGTTGTACGACGTGCGGCAGGCGATTCTCGGGCACGTCCAAGAGGGCGGCGACCCGTCACCCTTCGACAGGCTGTTGGCGACCCGTTTGGTGTCGCGGGCGCTGCTGGAATGCGTCGGCCAATTTGAGTCCGGCCAGGCGGAGACGGTCTATCTCGGGGTGCGGGAGACCAAGATCACTAGGACTGCGATGTCGCGCCTCCCGGAGGAATTCGACCTGGAATTCCAGCGTCCCAAGCAGCAGTGGTGGATGGGCCTGCGCCCGATGATCAAGGCGGTCAGCGACCAGCCGCTCTAGCGGATGCGCGGCGTCTAACTGGGCGGGAAACGTTGGCAGCGGGGGTTTCCTTAAGCTAAGCTAAGAAAGTCTTCAGATTTTCTTATGGGATGAGGCTTATGGCTGCACCGCGTAGAGCCTTGGACACTTCAGAGGTCCAAAGCTGTGAGCGTCCGCGCCGCGTTGCCGTCACCTTCTCCTCGGTCTGCCTGCAAACTGCCGACGGCGTTGCCGATGCCTTCCGCCGCCGTCCAGCTGGCAGCCGCCGCGCGATAACGCCTTGGTATCACCATGCGCTGCGATTGGGAATGATAGCCGGAGTTGGAGTGTCTGCGGCGGCGGTTGCGGCTTTCACCCTGCCTTCAGCCAGCCCGGTCCAGCCGGTCCCCAGCCCGTCTGCCACCCCATCCGCCAGCGCCCCAGCGGTGCGCACCGTGATGGCTGGCCTGCTCGGCGATCCGGATTTGGGAGAGCTTGCAGAGGGCATGGTCAGCCAGTCGCGGATGTTCTCCACCGGGTCGCTGGCCATCCGGGCCAAGGCAAAGGAGAGTTCCAAGCAGCTTGGGTCGCTGACATTCGGCCAGCCGGTGGTCGCCACGGCTGAGGTTTCCGGGGATTACCGCCTGGTTGAGGCCGACGGCGTTGAAGGCTGGGTGTTGGACGACAAGCTGGTCCGGGAGAACGAAGAACTGGCTGGCGGCATCTCGATGGCGCCCTGTTCGCGCGGTTCCAAGATCGAGGCCAAGCTGCGCTCGGACACCATCAAGATTTACCGCTCGGTCTGCGCCCTTTTCCCCGGCGTCAACAGCTACGGCGGCTGGCGCAGCGGCGGGCGTTCCTTCCACAAGAATGGCCGGGCGCTGGACATCATGCTGACGCCGAAGAAGGAATCCAAAATGGGTTGGCAGATAGCCGAATATCTGACCAGCCATTACCGCGAATTCAACATCGACCATGTGATCTTCGAGCAGAAGATTTGGACGCCGCGCAGCCCGCGTTGGCGCAAAATGGCTGATCGCGGCTCGTTGAACGCCAATCATTACAACCACGTTCACGTTGCGATAAAGGCTTGAGTGGCTGACGGGCGCTAGGCTGCGACTATGACGTTGATTGATGCCACCAAAACTCCGGCATGGGCCAAGCTGGGCCAGCTGGCCGCATCCTTCGAGCCAGACCTGCCGGGCTGGTTCGCCGCCGATCCGGCCCGCGCCGAGCGCTTCGGGCTGCAGGCCGGGGACTTGTTCGTGGACCTGTCCAAAAATCTGTTGACCGACGAGGTGTTCCAAGCGCTGGTCGAATTGGGCTACCAGGTTGGCCTGCCCGCCAGGCGCGATGAGATGTACGCCGGAGCCGAGATCAACGTGACCGAGCACCGGTCGGTGTTGCACACCGCGCTGCGCCGTCCGGCGGGGGATGCGCTGCTCGTGGCAGGCGTCGATGTGGTCGCTGAGGTGCAGCAGGCGCTTGGGAGGATTTACGCCTTCGCGGAACGGGTCCGCAGCGGAGATTGGCTAGGTGTCAGCGGCAAACCGGTCAAAACGGTGGTCAATATCGGCATTGGCGGCTCCGACCTCGGCCCGGTCATGGTCTACGAAGCGCTCAAACATTACGTCTCCCCGGGGTTGGAGTGCCGTTTCATCTCCAACATCGATCCCACCGATCTGGCCCAGAAGACCAGCGACCTCGATCCGCAGACCACGCTCTTCATCGTCGTCTCAAAAACTTTCAGCACCCTGGAGACGCTGACCAACGCCCGCCTGGCCCGCGACTGGCTGCTGGACGGCCTGGCGGAGCGCGGTTTGCCGGGTGGTGAAGCTGCGGTGGCCAAACATTTCGCGGCGGTATCGACGGCCTTGGACAAAGTGGCGGCTTTCGGGATCGACCCAGCCAACGTGTTCGGCTTCTGGGATTGGGTTGGCGGGCGCTACTCCGTAGATTCGGCAGTGGGCACGATCTTGGCGATCGCCATTGGCCAGTCCAATTTTGCCGACTTCCTGGCGGGCTTCCGCCGTATCGATGAGCACTTCGCCGCCCAGCCGATAGAGCGCAATGTGCCCGCGCTGCTCGGCCTGCTCAATATCTGGTACCGGAATTTCCTCAAAGCCCCCACCCACGCCGTGTTGCCCTACGCGCAAAGCCTGCACCGCTTCGCCGCCTACTTGCAGCAATTGACTATGGAATCGAATGGGAAGAGCGTCCGCCTCGATGGCACGCCGGTCACCTCCGACACCGGGGAGGTCTTCTGGGGAGAGCCGGGGACCAACGGGCAACACGCCTTCTACCAGCTGATCCACCAGGGCACCAGCTTGATCCCGGCTGATTTCATCGCCTTCGCCAATCCCGCCTATCCGCTCCAGGACGGCGAGACCGACGTGCATGAATTGTTCCTGTCCAATTTCTTCGCCCAGACCAAGGCGCTGGCTTTCGGCAAGACCGCCGAACAGGTGCGTGCCGAAGGCACCCCGGAGGAGATCGTCGCGGCCAGGGTGTTCAAGGGCAACCGCCCGACGACCTCGATAATGGCCCCTGCGCTGACGCCTGGCGTCGTCGGCCAGCTCATCGCCCTCTACGAGCACATCACCTTCACCCAAGGCGTGGTCTGGGGCATCGACTCCTTCGACCAGTGGGGGGTCGAGCTGGGCAAGCAGCTGGCCGGGCAGATAGCCCCAGCGGTCGCGGGCGACCAGGCCGCGCTCGCCGGGCAAGATTCTTCCACAAAGTCGCTGGTCAGCTACTATTTGGCAAACAGGCTCCGCCAATAGGGCAACGCGACCAATAGTGGTCTAAAATCATTGAAGTTGGCTAAAGAACGGTGGTTTATGAGTGACGCGGGCGCATCGGAACA
>JAIRXX010000268.1 GCA_031268065.1 Propionibacteriaceae bacterium | reverse complement strand
CGAGCAGAATCTCGCCACCCTGACTGACACCGTAACCCCGCAGGGGGTGGTGGCGGTGGCCAAGTCTGTGTCAGTGTCGCTTGAGTCAGTCTTGGCGGCTGGCGGCGGGGCCAAATTGGTGGTCATCTGCGCCCAAGTGCGCGATCCGGGGAATGCCGGGACAGTGATCCGCTGTGCCGACGCTTTCGGCGCGGACGCGGTGATCCTCAGCAACGATTCGGTAGAGGTTTACAACCCGAAAGTCGTCCGCGCGTCGGTGGGGAGCATCTTCCATCTGCCGATCGTCACCGGAGTGGAGTTGGACGAGGCGATCAGCGCTTGCCGCGCAGCTGGGATGCAAATCTTCGCCACAGACGGCCAGGCCGGAACCGATCTGACCGATCTGGGCGATGCGCTGGCGAAGCCCACCGCCTGGGTGATGGGCAACGAATCTTGGGGGCTGCCGGTGGAGCATCTGCGGCTGGCTGACAAGACCGTCGCCGTCCCGATCTATGGGCAGGCGGAAAGCCTGAATCTCGCCACCGCCGCCGCTGTCTGCCTCTACGCCTCCGCCAGCGCCCAGCGAGAGGCTGTGCAGCGATAACTGCCAGAACCAGCCCGGGCATGCCGGTCTTGGCTGCTTGGGGCCATCCCGGTTGGCAGCGGGACTCGCCGCGAAAGAAGAAAGCAAATGGAGAACCACCCACTGAATGAGAAGGCTGTCTCGGCATTAACTGATCGGGCTTTGGCCGCGTTTGACGCCGCCCGCAGCTTTGCCGAATTGAAAGCGGCCCGCTTGAAGCATCTCGGTGACAAGTCGGAGCTGGCTTTGCTCAACAAGGCCATCGGCACGATCCCCGGCGCGTTGCGCAAAGAGGTCGGGCAGCGCGTCGGCGCCGCCCGCGCCAAGGTCCACCTGGCTTTGGCGGCCCGCGAGAAAGAGATCACCAGTGCCGAGTTGGGACAGCGGTTGGCTCGGGAAAAAGTGGATGTCACCCTGCCAGTCGGGCTGGCCCCGGTGGGGGAGCCGCATCCGATCACCGCGCTGATCGACGAATTGGGCGACGTTTTCATCGCTATGGGGTGGGAGATAGCCGAAGGCCCCGAGCTGGAGGCGGAGTGGATGAATTTCGACGCGCTCAACCTTGGCCCGAATCATCCGGCGCGGGCCACCTCTGACACCCTGTTCGTCGATCCGGTCGAGAACCACCTGGTGCTGCGCACCCATACCTCCCCAGTTCAGATCAGGACCATGCTCTCCCACCCGTTGCCGATCTACGTCGTTTGCCCCGGCACCACCTACCGGGCCGACGAATTCGATGCCACCCATGTGCCCGCCTTCCACCAGCTTGAGGGGTTGGTGGTCGACAAAGGCATCACGATGGGGCATCTCAAGGGCAGCCTCGACCATCTGGCGAAGGTGATGTTCGGCGGGGTGCGCACCCGCATCCGCCCCTCGTACTTCCCCTTCACCGAGCCAAGCGCCGAAATCGACCTGGAATGCTTCGTCTGCCGGGGCGCGTCGGTGGGCGATCCAAACGCCCCCTGCCGCACTTGCAATTCCGAGGGCTGGATCGAATGGGGCGGTTGCGGGGTGGTGAATCCGAGGGTATTGGCAGCCTGCGGCATCGACACCGACAGCTATTCCGGCTTCGCCTTCGGCATGGGGGTGGAACGCACGCTGATGTTCCGCAACGGCGCCGCCGACATGCGCGACATGGTGGAGGGCGACATCAGATTCAGCCGCGCATTGATTGGAGGGGCGCGATGAGGGCGCCGATCAGCTGGGTGCGCGAATACGCGCGGCTCGGGGAATCCGTTGATTCGCGGCGGCTCTACGAGGCGCTGATCAGGGCTGGGCTGGAAGTGGAGCGGGTCGAGTCTGTCGGGCCGAAGGTCAGCGGGCCAATCGTGGTTGGCCGGGTGCTGAGCGTTGTGGACGAGCCGCAGAAGAACGGCAAGACGATTAAATGGTGCCGGGTGGACTGCGGCCCACAGGCCAACGCCTCCGCCTCCGAGCCGGACACCGACTCCGGTTCGCGGGGGATCGTCTGCGGGGCGCCGAACGTCGCTCCCGGACAGAATGTCGTGGTCGCCTTGCCTGGTGCCGTGCTGCCCGGCGGTTTCGAGATAGCTGCCCGCAAAACCTATGGCCACATTTCCGACGGGATGATCTGCGCCGAGGACGAACTCGGCATCGGCGCTGACCACGACGGCATCTTGGTGTTGCCCGCCGCCGACGACGAAGGGCGCCCGCTGGTCCCCGGAGAGCCTGCGGTCAGGCTCGTCGCCGTTTCGGACGAGGTGCTTGACATCGCCGTCACCCCAGACATCGGCTATTGCCTCAGCATTCGCGGGATTGCCCGCGAGGCGGCGCAGGCTTTTGCGGCTCCGTTCGCCGATCCGGTCGCAGTCGCGGTGCCGGAGCCTGTCGCCGCCGGTTTCCCGATCCAGCTGGACACCCCTGGCTGCCCGCTCTTCGTGGCCCTCAGCGTCGCGGACGTCGATCCCAGCAGTCCGACGCCGCTATGGATGCGGTCTCGGCTGCAAATGGCCGGAATGCGCTCGTTGGGGCTGGCCATCGACATCACCAACTACGTGATGCTGGAGCTGGGACAGCCGATCCACGGCTATGACGGCGACCTGCTGAGCGGTGGCATCGTGGTGCGCCAGGCCGAGGTGTCCGAGCGCCTGGTGACTTTGGACGGCGTGGAGCGCGAACTCGATCCGAGCGACATCGTGATTGCCGACGGCTCCGGGGTGATCGGCTTGGCCGGAGTCATGGGCGGGCAGACCACGGAATTGGGGCCGGACACCACCAAGGTGGTCATCGAGGCCGCCTACTTCGACCAAACCAGCATTGCCCGCACCGCCAAACGGCACAAGCTGCCTTCAGAGGCATCGCGGCGTTTCGAGCGCGGCGTCGATCCGGGCGCTGCCTATGCGGCGGCCCACCGGGTGGCCGACCTGCTCGTAGAGTTGGGCGGCGGGCGCAAACTTTCCGCCGAGACCATTGCCGGAGCCGTCCCGCAAATGCCCAAACAGGCCATCAACGCCGATCTGCCCGGGCGGATTCTCGGCCACCCGGTGCCGCAGACCCAAGTGGAGGAAATCCTGCGGGCCTCTGGTGTCGAAGTCAATGCCGATGGCGCCAAGCTCACCCTCGTCCCGCCCACTTGGCGGCCTGACCTGCGCGACCCCTATGACTACGTGGAGGAAGTCGGGCGCAAGATCGGCTTCGACGTGATCGAGCCGGTCGTTCCGCGTGCTCCTGCCGGACGGGGACGCACCGAGGCCCAGAAAGTGCGCAAAGCTTTGAGCTGGGCGCTGCCGACGGCCGGTTTCACCGAAGTCATCTCCTTCCCGTTCAGTTCCACCGCTGAAGTCGACAAACTTGGAGTTGGAGCCGACGATCCCCGAGCGCAGATGGTGCGGCTGGCCAATCCGCTCGCTGACACCAGCCCGCAGTTGCGGACCACGTTGCTGCCGGGGCTGTTCGGCGCGATCTCGCGCAACCGCTCCCGTTCGTTGGACGACCTGGCGCTCTACGAGCAGGGCCTAGTCTTCTTCGGCCCGGTCGGGACTGCGCCGATTCCGGGGGTGGATCACCGCCCCAGCGCCGCCGAACTGGCCGAGATCGAAGCTGCCCTGCCCGCACAGCCGAGGCATTTGGCCTGCGTGGTTAGTGGAGACTGGCTTGCTGGCCTGAACAGCACTCCGGCTGATTGGAGCCACGCGGTCGC
>JAIRXX010000237.1 GCA_031268065.1 Propionibacteriaceae bacterium | reverse complement strand
CGCGATCTGGGACGCCCCCGCGCCGTGCGGCTGGCGGTCCTGGTTGACCGGGGGCACCGCGAATTGCCGATAGCCGCCGACCACGTCGGAAAAGTCGTCCAGACCGCCGCCGACGAGCGGGTACGGGTGCGGGTCAGCGGCATGGACGGTGAAGACTGCGTGCTCATCGACAGGGGGGCAATCCAGTGAAACATCTGCTCTCCGCAGGCGACCTATCCCTCGACCAGGCGAATTCAATCCTCAATCTGGCGGACCAGATGCGGCAGGTGCAATCCCGCCAAGTGAAGAAACTCCCGGTGCTGCGCGGCCGCACTATCGTGAATGTCTTCTTCGAGGACTCCACCCGCACCCGCACCTCATTTGAGATAGCCGGAAAGTGGCTCTCTGCCGACACCATCAACGTATCTGCGCGCGGATCGTCGGTCTCCAAGGGTGAATCGCTGCGCGACACCATGCTGACCCTCGATTCAATGGGGGTGGACGCTTTCGTCATCCGACACCCATCATCGGGAGCGGCGCACCAAGTGGCGAATTGGGTGCGGGCCGGTGTGGTGAACGCAGGCGACGGGCAGCACGAGCACCCGACCCAGGCCCTCCTCGACGCGCTGGCCATCAGGCGGCATTTCCGCGGCATAGGCCGTGACGGCTGGGAGGGCAAGCGGATCGCCATCGTGGGCGATCTGCTGCACTCGCGGGTGGTGCGCTCGAACGTGCTGCTGCAACGCACGCTTGGCGCACAGGTCGTATTGGTCGCCCCTCCGACGCTGATGCCCACCGGCGTGGAGACTTGGGGAGTCGAGGTCACCACCGACTTCGACTCGGTGGTCTCCGACATCGACATAGCCATGATGCTGCGCGTGCAGCGGGAACGGATGTCGGGCGGATTCTTCCCGACTGAGCGCGAATACGCCGACGCCTACGGCCTGACGCTGGGACGGCTCCACCGGCTCAAAGCTGGCGCGGCCATCTGCCACCCCGGTCCGATGAACCGTGGAATGGAGATAGCCAGCGAGGCCGCCGACGCCGCCAACTCGTTGGTGCTCGACCAAGTGGCTGCCGGAGTGGCAGTGCGAATGAGCGTGCTCTACCATGTGCTCGGCGGCTCGACTGAAGGGATACCGCTATGACCAGCATCCTCATCACCGGAGCACGCAAGACCGACGGCATCGCTGGCGATCTTTTCATCCGCGACGGCGTTTTCGCCGATCCCGCAACGGCAGACGGCAGCACGGAGCGGATCGACGCCGACGGCCTGATGGTCCTGCCTGGCCTTGTCGACCTGCACACCCATCTGCGCCAGCCAGGGCGCGAGGACGCCGAGACAATCGCCACCGGGACGCTGGCGGCGGCACGCGGCGGCTACACCTGCGTTCACGCTATGGCCAACACCAACCCGGTCACCGACACCGCAGAGGCCGCCGAATGGATCGCCCAGTTGGGCACCGAGGAAGGCTCGGCCCAAGTCGTTCCCGTCGGCGCGGTCAGCAAGGGCCTCAAAGGCGAGGAATTGGCCGAATTGGGCATGATGGCCCGCTCACTGGCAAAGGTGCGCGTCTTCTCTGACGACGGCAAATGCGTGGCCGACTCGATGCTGATGCGCCGGGCGCTCAGCTACGTTTCGTCATTCGGCGGGGTGATCGCCCAACATTCCCAAGACCCCCGGCTGGCCGGGCCGACCGCCTGCTGCCACGAGTCCGAACTTTCCGGCCGCCTGGGCCTGCCCGGATGGCCGTCGCAGGCTGAGTCGGTGATCGTCGCCCGCGATGTGCAACTGGCCGAACTGGCCAATTCCAGGCTGCACGTCTGCCATGTCTCCACCGCTGAGAGCGTGGACGTGCTCCGCTGGGCCAAGGCCCGAGGCATCCAGGTGACGGCGGAAGCCACCCCGCATCATCTGCTGCTGGACACCGCCCTGGTGTCAGGCTACGACACCACTTTCAAAGTGAATCCCCCGCTGCGCAGCACAGAGCATCTGGAAGCGGTCAGAGACGCGCTCGCTGACGGGACCATCGACGCCGTGGCCACTGACCACGCCCCCCACGCCCCGCAGGACAAGGACCATCCCTTCGACGTCGCCCTTCCGGGCATGCTCGGCTTGGAGCAAGCTCTGGGCGTGGTGATCGAAGTGATGGTCAACACCGGGCGGATGGACTGGCCGACGCTTGCGGAGCGGATGAGCCACGCCCCGGCGCGGATCGGACAGGTCAGCGGCCAGGGCCGCCCGATCGCGGTCGGAGAGCCAGCCAACCTCGTCCTGGTAGACCCCGCCGCCCGTGCGGGCATCGACAAGAACGCATCGGAATCGCGCTCCCGCAACAACCCCTACCACGGCCTAAACCTGCCCAACCCGGTAGTCGCCACCATCTGGGCAGGCCGGGTGACTTACCGGCGCTGACCGCCCGACTCTCCCCAGCCGCAGTTACCCGTCTGGCTAGTGAAGCCAGCCAGGGATGTCCCTGGCTGAATGCAGCACCCGCCACACGTCGATGTACACTGAATGTTCCACATAGAAGATTAGTAGACGGAACCGCTTAACCGACCAGCAGCGCAGTCCGGGCAAGCCCAATTCGTAGTCATAGCTGGGAGAGCCAAGACCTGTTCCACCCTCAATCGCCGGGTGGCGAAGGGGAACGCCCAGCGGGCGCTCCTGGATTTGACCCCGGTGCGCGAAGTGAGGATCGAGACGGGCGGAACGCCAGAGCGCGGCAGAGCAGGGCGGGCATCCGTAGCACCACGGCTGGCGAAATCAGTCGGAGCGCCTTGGCGACCTCTTCCGGCCCCACGTAGGCGACGGTCGGCATGGCACCCATCATCTTGCCCTTCAGAGCCAGACGCCGCCCCCGGAATTCCACAGCCGTCACCTCCATCAGCACCATTCCATCGGCACCCAACAGGCTGAAGCTCCGCGCGGGAATGCCCAAGCGGAGAGCGGTCAGACCGCCCGCCAGCGCGAGAACTCCGGCTATCCCGGCGTTCCAGCGCAGCGCGTCCGGGGCACCTCCCAGCGGTTGCGCGGCGGCACCCAATGCCGCCAGGCCCAACACCACGCACGCCAACCGGCAGGCCGTCACGGCGCGGCCAGTGGGGCCAGCGGGGGAGGTCCGGGTCAGCGGCGGGAGGGAAGCGGCGGCGGCACCTGCGTGCGTGCCCGGCGCGACCTGGGAAGCTACGGCTAAGGCGGCGGCACCGGCGAGCGCCAGGGCACCGCCCGCTACGGCCGCAACCACTCCCGCCCCGGA
>JAIRXX010000231.1 GCA_031268065.1 Propionibacteriaceae bacterium | reverse complement strand
GCTGGGTGGCTTCGTCGGCGGTTACTCTGGCTCGGCGTCTTGTTCGACGGGGTTGCCGTCGTGTTCTAGGAAGATTGCGCCGAGCGGGGGGATGGCTACGGTCGCATGGGCGGGGAAGCCGCTCCACTCACCGGATTCGGCGGTGATTTCGCCTAGGTTGCCGAAGGCGTCGGTGCCGTCGTAGAGGCCGGAGTCGGAGTTGAAGATTTCTTTCCAGGTTCCGGCTGTGGGCAGGCCGATTTTGTATTGGTTCCACGGCTCGGTGCTGAAGTTGACCAGGACCGCGATTTGCTGGCCGGAGGAATCTGAGCGGAGCCAGGAGAAGGTGTTGCCGCCGGAATCGTCGGCGTTGATCCAACGGAAGCCTGCCGGATCGGTGTCCAATTCCCACAGGGCCGGATGCGAGCGGTAGATGCCGTTGAGGTCTTTTATCATCCGCTGCAGGCCGTGGTGGCCCCAGAGGTCGCTGACCCACCATTCCAGGCTGACCGCCTCGTTGAATTCGGGGCGTTGGGCAAATTCGCAGCCCATGAAGAGGAGTTGCTTGCCGGGGAAAGCCCACATGAAGGAGTAGAAGGCGCGCAACGTGGCAAATTGCCGCCAGGCGTCCTGCGGCACTTTGTTTATCATCGAGCCTTTGCCGTGGACCACTTCGTCGTGGGAAATCGGCAGGATGAAATTCTCGGTGTAGGCGTAGACCATAGCGAAGGTCATCTCGTTGTGGTGGTACTGCCGGTAGATCGGCTCCAGGGACAGATAACGCAGTGAATCGTTCATCCAGCCCATGTTCCACTTGAAGCCGAAGCCCAGCCCGCCCTTGTCCACCGGCGAGGTGACGCCATTGAACGCGGTGGACTCCTCAGCGATCATCACCACTCCGGGTACCCGTTCGTAGAGGTGCCGGTTGACGTAGCGCAGCAGATCGATGGCTTCCAGATTCTCCCGGCCACCATACTTGTTCGGCACCCACTCGCCGTCCTTGCGGGAGTAGTCGAGGTAGAGCATGCTCGCCACGGCGTCCACGCGCAGCGCGTCAATGTGGAATTCGGTCACCCAGTAGAGGGCGTTGGAGACCAGGAAGGATTTAACCTCGTTGCGGCCGTAGTTGAAGATGTAGGTGCCCCAGTCTTTGTGCTCGCCTTGGCGCGGGTCGGCGTGCTCGTAAAGGGCGGTGCCGTCGAAACGGCCCAGCGCCCACTCGTCCTTGGGGAAGTGCCCCGGAACCCAGTCGAGGATCACCCCGATGCCCGCCTGGTGCAGCTTGTCCACCAGGTAGCGGAATTCGTCCGGGCGGCCAAGGCGGGACTGCGGGGCGAAATAGCCGGTGACCTGGTAGCCCCAGGACGGCTCGAAGGGGTGCTCGGTAACCGGCATGAACTCAACGTGGGTGTATCCCTGCCAGCGCACGTATTCAACCAATTCCTCGGCCAGCTCCAGATAGGTCTTGCCCTTGCGCCACGAACCCAGATGCACTTCGTAGATGGACATCGGCGCCTTGTGCGGCTGGACACCCGCGCGTTGCTTCATCCACTCGCTGTCGCTCCACAGGTATTTGCTGGTGTAGACCACGGAGGAATTCGCCGGAGCCTGCTCGCAGAAGAAGGCGACCGGATCGGTCTTCTCCCGCCAAACCCCGTCCGCCCCAAGCACGTTGTACTTGTAGAGCGTCCCGGTGCCGATGCCCTCGACGAAGAGCGCCCACACCCCGGAATTGGGAACCCGGCGCATCGGGTCGCCGTTCCACCAGTTGAAATCGCCGTTCACCCGGACCTCTTTGGCGTTGGGTGCCCAGACCGCGAAGCGGGTGCCGTGAATCTCGCCGCGCTCGTCGTCTACCAGGGTCACCTCATGGGCGCCCAGCCTGCGCCAACACTCGGTGTCGCCGCCGGTGTGGAAACCCTCCAGGTCCCAGCCAGCCAATCCTCCGAATAGGTCGTATGCCATTTCAACTCCTTCGCAGTGGGAAGCCTGGCCTGCCGGCCAATCTTTGCTGTTATATCATCATGGCTTGAAAATCGCCGTTTGTGGAGGATCGGGCGGTAATGAGACCCAGATTCTCCATGCTGCGATCAGGTCTGGGGGTACCGCGGGTCAGCGCAGCAACGTCAGGATGTGCGCGGGAGTGGCCGGGGCGAGCCGGACAAAATTGCGCTCTCCCCAGTTGAAGGTCGCCTCGGTCAATTCGTCACGCAGCCGACACTGGCCACCCGCCAAGCCCAACGCCTCCATGTTCAGATAGACCTCTGACTCGGGAGTGTTGTCCGGGTCGAGCGAGCACACCACCAGCACGGTGTCGTCACCGCTGCTCTTGGAGAAGGCGATCACCGAGTCATGCGGCACATGGTGGAAACGGATGGAGCGCAACTGCTGCAGGGCCGGATGCTTCCTCCTGATGGCGTTGAGCTTTCCCAGCAATTCGCAGAGATTGGGCTGGTTGTAGGACCGGGGACGGTATTCGTACTTCTCGGAGTGCAGGTATTCCTCGCCGCCGATTCGCAGCGGCTCATGCTCGAATAGCTCGAAGCCGGAGTAAACGCCCCAGGACGGGGACATCGTTGCCGCCAGGATCGCGCGGATGGCGAAGGCCGCCGGATTGCCGCCCTGCAGGAAGAAGGGATTTATGTCGGGGGTGTTGACGAAGAAATTTGGCCGGTAGAACGAATCGGTCTCCGCAGACAATTCGCCTAGGTACTCCTCCAATTCCCATTTCTTTTCGCGCCAAGTGAAGTAGGTGTACGACTGGTGGAAGCCGACCTTGCCCAGCGCGTGCATCATCTCCGGCTTGGTGAACGCCTCGGCGAGGAAGAGCACGTCGGGATCGGTCTGGCGGACTTCGGACAGCAGCCAAGCCCAGAAGCGCACCGGCTTGGTGTGCGGGTTGTCGACGCGGAAGATGCGCACGCCGTGGCTCATCCACAGCCGCAGGATGCGCAGCGTTTCGGCATTCAGACCCTCGGGGTCGTTGTCGAAATTCAGCGGGTAGATGTCCTGGTATTTCTTCGGCGGGTTCTCCGCGTAGGCGATTGTGCCGTCCGCCCGTTTGGAGAACCATTGCGGATGCTCCTTGGCCCAGGGGTGGTCTGGGGAGCACTGCAGGGCAAAGTCGATGGCGACCTCCATGCCCAATGACCTCGCTTTAGCCACGAAGCGGTCAAAGGCGGCAAAATCGCCCAGGTCCGGGTGGATCGCGTCATGGCCGCCATCCGTTGAGCCGATGGCCCAAGGGGAGCCAGGATCGTTCGGATTGGCGTCCAGGGTGTTGTCCCTGCCTTTGCGGAATGAGGTGCCGATGGGGTGGATCGGCGGCAGGTAAACCACGTCGAATCCCATCGCGGCGACCCTTTCGAGCATCTCTGCGCAGCTGTCGAAATTGCCTGAGGTCCAGGCCTTCGTCTTCGGATCGTATTGGGCGCCGACTGAGCGGGGGAAGAATTCATACCAGGCGGAGAAGACCGCCCGCTGGCGATCAGCGAAGATCGGATAGTCCGGGCTGGGGGAGACCAATTCACGCGGGCCATATGCTT
>JAIRXX010000330.1 GCA_031268065.1 Propionibacteriaceae bacterium | reverse complement strand
GGGTCTGGTTGACGTAGGTGCCGTTGAGGCTGTTCTCGTCCTGCACCCAGACATATCCATCGTGCTTGGTAAAGCGGGCATGGTGCCGGGAGACGGTGATGTCGTCAAGGAAGATGTCGCAGCGCGGATGCCGCCCAGCGGTGGTCACCTCGCCGTCGATCAGAAAGCGCTCCCCCGACTGGCTGCCGCGCACCACCATGAGCATCGCCGAACCTTCGGGCAGTTCGCCGATGGTGTCATCCGCGTCTTGTCCCAACTCCTCCAACCCGGTGTCGTCATACACCGAGATGGTCTTCGTGGTGTCGCCGCCGATCTCAGCCAGACTGGCACCGCAATGCGGGCAGAAGTGGTTGTTCTGGGTCACTTCGTATTCGCAGACTGGGCAAGTTGTCCGCATCGCCCCTCCTCACTGTCGCAGCGGTCAGCTGGCTAGTCCACCGCGATTTTCGCGTATTCCTCGGCGTCGAGCAGGCCTTCAATCTCCCCCGGCTCGGCCAATTCGATGTCGAAAAGCCAGCCATCGCCGTACGGGTCTGAATTGACCGTCTCCGGCGCGTTCACCAGCAACTCGTTCACCGCCGAGACGAACCCGCTCGCCGGGGAGTAGACATCGGAAACGCTCTTCGTGGACTCCAGCTCTGCCACCGCGTCCCCCGCGCTAACCTGCTCGCCGACCTGCGGCAAGGAGACGTAGACAATATCGGACAGCGCGTCGGCGGCAAATTGGGTAATGCCGACCCGAGCGGAATTCTCCGACCCCTGCCGCAACCACTCGTGCTTGTCCGTGTAACTCAAATCGTCAGGAAACACCGGTAAACTCCTTGCCTCTACTTCATAGTTAGAAACATATCTAGCGTAACGTTATCAGGCTACTGGAAACCTTCGAATTACGTCGAGACCTTGACGCATATAGAGCAGCGCCGACCACCAATATAGGCCAGTACCCCAGATGGCGCAGGTCCAACCGATGACCCGGAAGACCATCTGCCAGGACGAGTCGCCAAAGCCAAGCAGCACGCATGGGAAAGCGTAGAGCAGCAGGAAAGTCGCCGCCTTGCCCATGAAATGCACCGGCAGACTGGTGAAACCACGGCGGCGCAGAGCTGGGCCGAGGCAGATCAGCAGCATCAACTCCCTAGCCACCAGCAACGCCACCCACCACCAAGGCACAATTCCGCGAAGCAGCAATCCGATGAGAGTCGCCAGAATGTAGAGCCGGTCTGCCGCCGGGTCGAGCACCTGGCCCAGCCTGGAACGCTGGTGCAGCCGTCGGGCGAGCTGGCCGTCCAACCAGTCGGTGAAACCACCGATCGCCAAGACGACTACCGCCCAGACATCGCTGTGGGTCTCCAGCAGCAGCCAGAGGAACAGCGGAACTCCGGCCAGCCGGATGAACGACAAGACGTTGGGCAAAGTGAGCACTCGTTGCGTGTCATACGGTTCACCAGCCACAGTGCCGATTCTAGCTATTGCAGGCCGCAGTGCCCAACACCGCCGCTCAGCCCCACGCTGCCTGGAGTCGGACACGGGTGTCTTCGAGCAGTTGGGGCATTGCCTTGGTCTGGGCGATGATCGGGAAGAAATTCGCGTCTCCGGCCCAGCGCGGGACAATGTGCTGATGCAGGTGGGCGGCGATCCCGGCGCCAGCCACCTGGCCTTGGTTAATCCCCAGGTTGAAACCAGCAGGCGCTGAGACTTTGCGGAGGGCGCGCATGGCGGCCTGGGTGAAAGCGGTCAATTCCTGGCACTCTGCCTGGTTCAACTCGGTCAAATCCGCCAGGTGGCGGTAGGGGCAGACGAGCAGGTGCCCTGGAGAATAGGGAAAGAGGTTCATCACCGCGAAGACCGATTCCCCGCGCCGGACGATCAACCCGCCAGCGTCATCCTTGCCCGGCGCCAGGCAGAACGGGCACTCGGCGGCGGCGCCGGTCTTCGGGCGCTCTGCACCGTCGATATAAGCCATCCGGTGCGGCGTCCAGAGCCGCTGGAAGCTATCGGGCGCCCCAGCGAAGCTTTCCGCAGGCTCGGTGATCACTTCGCTCTAGCCCTGATTGCAGCTTGGACTTCGGCAATGGCATCATCGACGCCGATGCCATTGTTCTGGCTGCCGTCCCGGTAGCGGAAAGACACCGCCGATTTGGCGACATCCTCATCCCCGGCGATCAAAATGAAGGGAACCTTCTGCTTGGCGGCGTTGCGAATCTTCTTCCCGAAACGGTCGTCAGAGCTGTCCTGCTCGATTCGGATGCCGCTGGCGGCGAACTTCCGCGCAACCTCGGCCAGATATTGCAGATGGTCTTCGCTGACCGGGATCGCCAGCACTTGCACCGGCGCCAGCCACACCGGGAAAGCCCCGGCGTAGTGCTCGGTGAGCACGCCCATGAAACGTTCGATGGAACCGAATTTCGCGGAGTGGATCATGACTGGGCGCTGCCTGCTGCCATCCGGGGCGGCGTATTCGAGTTCAAAGCGTTCCGGCTGGTTGAAGTCGTACTGGATCGTTGACATCTGCCAGGTGCGGCCAATGGCGTCCTTGGCCTGCACCGAGATTTTCGGCCCGTAGTAGGCCGCGCCGCCCGGATCGGGGACCAATTCCAGCCCGGAATCTTTGCCCACCTGCTCCAATACGGCGGTGGCGGCGTCCCAATCCTCGTCGGAGCCGATGAATTTGTCCTTGTTTTTGCCCTCTTTGTCACGGGTGGACAACTCCAGGTAGAAGTCCTCCAGGCCGAAATCGCGCAGCAATTTCAAGATGAAATCCAGCAGGTGCTTGATCTCATCGCTGGCCTGCTCGGCCATCACATAGGAGTGCGAGTCATCCTGGGTGATCGACCGCACCCTGGTGAGGCCCTGCAGGACGCCGGACTTCTCATCGCGGTAGACGGTGCCGAATTCAAAGAAACGCAGCGGCAATTCGCGGTAGGAACGACCCCTGGATTTGAAGATCAGATTGTGCATCGGGCAGTTCATCGCCTTGACCCGGTAGCGCTCACGCTCCCGGATGACATTGCCCTGCTCGTCCCGATCCCCCTCGACCATCTCGGGGAACATCAAATCTTCGTAGTAAGGCAGATGGCCAGAGGTGTAGAAGAGCCCTTCTTTCGCCAAATGCGGCGTGCCGACATATTGGAATCCGGCCTCAATGTGGGCTTTGCGCACATAATCTTCCATCTCCCGTTTGATTACCCCGCCCCTGGGGTGGAAAACCGGCAGCCCAGCGCCCAATTCTTCCGGGAAGCTGAAGAGGTCCAATTCGGCGCCGAGCCTGCGGTGGTCGCGGCGGGCCGCTTCGGCCAGCCGATGCTGATAGTCCGACAATGCCTCCTTCGTCGGCCAAGCGGTCCCGTAGACCCGCTGCAAAGACTCCTTGGACTGGTCCCCGCGCCAATAGGCGGCGGAATTGCGGGTGATCGCCATCGCCCGCAGATAGCCGGTGTGTGGCACATGCGGCCCTCGGCAGAGGTCTTTCCAGGCTACAGAGCCGTCGGGGCGGAGGTTGTCGTAGATGGTCAGCTCCCCGGCGCCGACTTCCACCGACGCGCCGTCCGAGGTGGTGGCATTTCCCTTGTCGGCGATCAATTCGAGTTTGAACGGCTCGGCGGCCAATTCCCGCCGGGCTTCGTCGTCGCTCACCGCGCGGCGGCGGAAGGTCTGCCGCTGGGCGATCAACCGCAGCGTCTGCTTCTCAATGGCCTTCAGGTCTTCCGGGGTGAACGGCGTCGCCACCTGGAAGTCATAGTAGAAACCATCGGTGATCGGCGGGCCGATGCCCAGTTTCGCGTCCGCGAAGAGGAGCTGCACGGCCTGGGCGGTCAGGTGGGCGCAGGAATGGCGGATGATCGACAGCCCTTCGCCAGAGTCTATGAGGACTGGCTCAACCCCATCGCCGTCGCTGAGCGGATGGGACAGGTCAACGGTCTTGCCGTTCAACCGCATGGCGACGATGGCGGTGTCTTTGCCGAAGACATCCAATCCGGTGGTGCCGGTGTCCAGCGTCAACGGCTCCTGTTCTGGGGCCTGATCGCGTATAACTCTCACCGAGATAGCCATGTCTTCCTTTCCACATTTGGGCGATTCCCGCCAACGAAGCATTCTACGCCGAGCCTGACCGGCCACCCTCAACAATTCAGCGATTCGCCGATTAAGGCTGCGGCGGCTCCGGAGCGCGAACTGCCAGCGGCGCCAACTGGAAACCGCACACCGGCTGGTAACTGGAACCGCTTGGCGCCAAAGTGGATTTGACGAGTAGGAATTCGGACACGGCGAAATCGAAATCTCCGAAGCTCTCCACGGCATTCAGCAGGCCACGGGCCGGGGCGGGCCGGGTGGCGCGGGCGAGGGTCAGATGGGCGGTGAATTTCGACCCGTCAGGGTGGACGCCCACCCGCGATGACGCCTGGCGGACCCTTGCGGAGAGGGCCGCCAATTCGGCGCCTCCAGCCCTTGCGCCCATCCAGAGTGCTTTCGCCAGCAGGCTTTGCGCGGCTCTTGGCTTTGCCTTGCCGAAGAGGCCCGCGCCGCCCACAGTCAGTCGGAACGCCCCGGCGCTGGCGGCAACCTCGGCAAGGGCTTCGATCAGCGGCTCCTGCCTGTCGTCGGCCACGTCGCCAAAGAAAGCCAGCGTCAGATGCCAATTCGCTGGCCGCGTCCAGCGCCAGCCCAGGGTGGCGTCACACCGGGGACCGGCTAGGCGCTCCAACGCTTCGAGGGTCTCAGCCGGAGGGAAAACCGCCGCGAACAAACGGTCTGTCATGGCTCTTCTAGCCCTGTGGCACGCGAGTCGTAATCGGTGAAATCGGCCAGGGCCTGGCCGATTGGCTCGCGGATCGTCAGCGTGGCCCGCGAGTCGAAGCCGGTGGCCTGCTTGTTGATCAGCACGATGTGCTGGCCTCGGAAGGAATGGACCAGCCCAGCCGCTGGATAGACCACCAGCGACGTCCCGCCGACAATGAGGGTGTCGGCGGCGGCGATCTCAGCGACGGATTCCTCCACCACGCGGGTGTTGAGCGGCTCCTCGTAGAGCACCACGTCCGGCTTGATCACCGCGCCGCACTCGTCACAACGCGGCACACCCTGAGGGCGGAGAATGGCGTCCACGCCGAATGCCTTCCCGCAGCCCACGCAGAAATTCCGCAGCACGCTGCCGTGCAATTCCAGCACCCGCTTGGAACCGGCCAACTGGTGCAGCCCGTCGATGTTTTGCGTTACGACCGCCGACACTTTCCCGGCCCGCTCCAAAGCCGCCAGCGCCAGGTGCGCGGCGTTGGGCCGGGCATCGGGATAGACCAGATTCTTGCGGTAGTAGTCGTAGAAGTCCTCGGTGTGCCGGGCGAAGAAGGAAGCGCTGATGATCTCCTCCGGCGCGTAGTCCACTTGGGCGGATTTGTTGTAAAGCCCGCCCGCCGAACGGAAGTCGGGGATGCCGCTCTCCGTAGACACCCCAGCGCCGCCGAAGAAAACGATGCGCCGGCTCGCAGCGATGATGTCGGCCAATTTGCTTTCCATGTGGCTAAGCCTAGGGCTTGGCTCTGACAATTTCTCCCTCGGTTGCGCGATCAATCTAGTCGAGTTAATATATGCGCATGTCCGAATATGAAGAG
>JAIRXX010000186.1 GCA_031268065.1 Propionibacteriaceae bacterium | reverse complement strand
CGAGGTTGACACCCTGATCGTCATCCCCAATGACAAATTGCTCGACATGACCGACCAGCAGGTCGCCATTTTGGAGGCGTTCAAGCAGGCCGACCAGGTGTTGATGCAGGGCGTGTCTGGGATCACCGATTTGATCACCACTCCGGGCCTGATAAATCTGGACTTCGCAGATGTGAAAGCTGTGATGTCGGACGCCGGTTCGGCGCTGATGGGCATCGGCTCGGCGCGGGGCGAGAGCCGGGCGCGCAAAGCGGCCGAGATGGCGGTCTCCTCCCCGCTGCTGGAGGCCAGCATCGACGGCGCCAAGGGTGTGCTGCTTTCGATAGCCGGAGGCTCCGACCTGGGGCTATTCGAGGTGTCCGAGGCCGCGCTGCTCATTGAGCAGGCCGCCGATGAGCAGGCCAACATCATCTTCGGCACGGTCATCGACGACGGCTTGGGCGATGAGGTGCGGGTCACCGTCATCGCCGCCGGTTTCGAGGGTGGGCAGCCACCCAAGCGCCATCCGAGGGTGGAGCCGCACAGCAACGTTTACCGGCCAGCCGAGCCGAAGCCCGATCCAGTGGCGGCGCCAGCCGAGCCAAAGCCGCTTCCGCCGCTGCTTCCGCGACCGGTGGTGAAACCGCTGCCTGCCCCCGAAGAGGAGCTGGACGTCCCGGACTTCTTGAAGTAGCAGCGCAAAGTTGTTCTGCTATCGGGACACAGTGGCCCCAAGTGGCGTCGGGGTGGCGTTCACCGATGGGCTGGGTCTGGCGGGCGGCGCCTTGGACCTGCGCATCCATCCGCGTTCGCCACAATGGGATTTGCTGGAGGACGCCCTTGGGGTGCCGATCTACCAGGTCTCCCAAATACATTCCGCCAAAGTGGTCGAGGTGGACCGGCAAACAAATGCCGAAGAACTCATCGGCGTAGCAGCCGACGCGCTGGTGAGTGCCGAGCCGGGAATCGGCTTGGCCGTCCGCACCGCTGATTGCGTGCCGGTGCTCTTCGCCGGTTCCACGCTGATCGCCGCCGCCCATGCGGGCCGGGTCGGCCTGGGCAAGGGCGTGCTCGGCGCGGTGGTGCGGCGGCTGCGCGAGCTTGGCGCCGGAAGCTTGCGGGCCTGGATCGGCCCGCACGTCTGCGGGTCTTGCTACGAGGTACCCGCCGAACTGCGGGAGGATTTCTGCCGGGACAACCCAAGCGCCTGGTCGCAGACCAGCTGGGGTACCCCGGCACTGGACTTGGGTCGGGCGGCGCGGGCGCAGCTGCAGGCATTGGGGGTGGCGGCTGAATCCCACGACCCCTGCACAATCCAGACGCCATCGCTGCATTCCTACCGCCGCGACAAAGAAGCTTCGGGGCGGATGGGCGCGATAATCTGGCGGCTCCCCGAAGGCCGCCAGCTGGTCTGAACCGGGCTGGGATGGCTGGCCCATGCCAAACAGACCGCCAAAGCGCACAGTGCGGGCGGCGTGCCTCACCGATAAGGCAGCTTTGAATGGTTAGGCTGAAATGACACAGGCAGTCGTCTGGAATGTGAAGTGTAGGGGTGAAATAATGGCTGACCGTTTGAAGAAGGCGGCGGTGTGGCTCGGCCTTGTCTCGGACGCCGATTACTCCGCTGACCCGCCAGAAGAAGAGCTGACCGACGAAGTTGAGGCCCGGGAGGCTTCCAGCGCCACCGTGACCGACATTGAGACCCGCCGTCCGGTGAAAACCAAGGTTGCCGACCCAGGCCGCATTGTCACCATCCAGCCGAAGAATTACAACGAGGCGCGCAGCATCGGTGAATCCTTCCGCGATGGGGTGCCGGTGATTATGAATCTCACCGAGATGACAGAGGCCGAGGCCAAGCGCCTGGTCGACTTCTCCGCCGGGCTGATTTTTGGATTGCATGGCAATATTGAACGCATCACCAGCAAAGTTTTCTTGCTTTCGCCGCCGAACATTACGGTGACTGCGGAAGACAAAGAACGCTTGGCTGGTGGCTTCTACAACCAGTCGTGAGGGTCGGTAAGTGCTCGGGGTCATCATTGCCTATCTGTTTTCGGCGTACCTGCTGATCCTGTCGCTCAGGGCGTTGATCTCCTTCGTCCCGCTGTTGCGCAGAGATTGGACCCCGCGCGGCGCGGTGCTGGTGGCGGTGGAGTTCGTCTACACGCTCACCGATCCGCCGATAAAGCTGTTGCGCAGGGTCGTCCCGCCGCTCAGATTGGGCAGTCTGCAATTCGACTTGGCCTTCATCGTGCTCTGGTTCGCCGTGGTTTTGCTGGGCAGGTTCCTGCCCGCATTGCTCAGCTAGCGCCTGGGCGAAGGCGCCGCCTGGGGCCAGATTCGAGTCAGAATCGGCCTGCGCGGAACGACATCTGCCAGGTGCTGAACACGATTTCTTGGTGAAGCGCGGCAAACTACACTAACCTTTGATGGACAAGGCTTATCCCAGGCCAAAATTACGCATGAGGTGAACAATGACCCTGACCCTTGAGCAGGTTCGCGCGACACGATTCCATCTTGCCCGCAGGAACGGCTACGAACCCTCCGATGTAGATGATTTCGTAGACAAAGTGGAAACTACCCTGGTCACTTTGCTTGAAGAGATCGAGGCGCTGAAGAAGCAGGCAGATGCCCCAGCCCCAGTTGCGGTAGGCGGCAGCATCTTCGCCCCCCTGGATTCCACGTCCGACGAATTGCGCGCCGACATCCAGGCCCGGCAGGACCAGATTGACGCGCTCAGCGCGCAATTGGTCAAGCAGAACGAGGATTTGCAGAACAGCGAGCAGAGCTTGGCCCAGCTGGGCCGCGAATACGCGATGCGCGACGAGGAGATTCTTTCCCTGCGGGCGGAGGTGCAGACATTGCGCCAGGCTGCGGCGGCGTCCAGGGCGGTGGAGCAGATCGCCGCACTGCCTTCGGGGCAAGTGGAGAATCTGGTTGTCACCACGTCGGAACAGGCATCCACCGCCGTAACCAGGCTGTTGGCGATGGCCACCGACCAGGCGGAGCGGTTGGTGGGAGAGTCCAACGCTGAGGCGCAGCGGCTGCTCAGCGATGCCCGCACCGAAGTCGAGAACGTAATCAACAACGCCAATAAGAGGGTCCACGAGACGCTGACCGATGCGATGACCCGCGCCGAGCGGATTGAGTCCGAGGCCAGGGTGAACGCCGACCAGGTGACAGCCGAGGCAAAGTCCAAGGCCGACACGATGACTTCCGAGGCCGAGCGCAGTCGGCACGAGTTGCTGAGCAAGCTGGAGAGCGAGCGCGATGAGCTGCGTTCCAAGGTGGAGCACCTGCACTCGTTTGAGAAGAATTACCGTACAAATCTAACTACCCACATGGAGAAGCAGATTAAGTCGTTGGTCGAGGCTAAGCTTGAGCCCGACGATGTGCCAGCGCTGTTGAGTGAGCCGGGCCCCGAATCCGCCACGCCGCGCCTGGACGCATTGTTGGGTGAAGATAACTGAGGTGATACCCTCCCTCCTCGTGGGTTACAAGAGTTTTGGGAGTGTTTATGGTAGCTGCGGGTAAAGCGAAAGCCCAAGATGCGCCTTCCCTGCCTGTCGCGGCGGGGGAAGAGCCTTGGACTGTGGAAGAAGTGGAAGAGGTCCGCGCGGAGCTGACCAACGACGTCGCCCGGATGGCCAAAGCCATTCAGGTCGCCGAGGCGGGTTTGGCCGACCTCTTCTCCGAAGGCTCTGATGGGGCTGGCCGCGATGCGGCAGACATCGGGTCTTCCAATTTCGAGCGCGACCAAGAGATGTCGCTGATGCAGAACGCCCGTGACATGCTGGACCAGGCCCAGCTGGCGCTGCGGTTGTTCGACTCCGGCAAGTACGGCTGGTGCGAGTCTTGTGGAAATCCGATCGGCAAGGATCGCCTGTTGGTGTTCCCCAGGGCGACGCTGTGTCTGGATTGCAAGCGGCGGGAGGAACGGCGATAACCATCAGTTGGAGCCGCGCGTCCAAGAAGCATATCGGCATTGCAGCGGCCATCGCGCTGCTCGGGGTGCTGGTTGATTTCGGGACGAAGGTCGCCGCTTTGGCTTGGCTGGAGCCGGGGAATTTCATCCCGCTGTTGGGAGGGCTGCTGATTTTGCGGCTGACCCGCAATTCGGGGGCGGCATTCTCGATGGGGGAGTCGTTCACCCCGGTGTTCACCTGTTTCGCCATCGCGGCGCTGTGCGTGATCCTGTGCTGGTTGCTGCCAAAGGTGCGGCATGTCGGCTGGGCGGTCACCACCGGGTTGCTGCTGGCTGGAATCTCCGGGAATCTCTTCGACCGGCTCTTCCGCGAACCCGGCCCCTTTCGCGGGGAGGTCATCGACTTCATCCAGCTGCCCTATTTCGCCATCTTCAATGTCGCGGACATCTGCATCACCGCCGCCGCCGTCTTGGTGATTTGGCTGTCGGTGATCCGCCAAGTGTCCCCCGGCGGCGCCAGCTTGAGGCAAGATGCCTAGCGGCCACGTCAGCAATTGGCTGGTTCCAGAGGGCTTGGAGGGGGAGCGGCTCGACATCGCTGCTGCTCGGATCACCGGTTTGAGCAGGAGCCGCGTGGAGGCGTTGATCGACCGGGGCGCTGTCGCGGTGAATTCGCAGCCAGCGGCCAAGGCCCAGCGAATGCGCTCCGGCGATCTGCTGGAGATGGCATTGGACGAGGTGGCCAGCACCGTTTCAGTGGTGCCCGGCGAGGTCGCCGGGATTGAGATTGTCTACGACGACGCCGATATCGTGGTAGTGGACAAACCTGCCGGTGTGGCCGCCCATCCCAGCCTGGGTTGGGACGGGCCGAATGTGGTCGGGCATCTGGCGGCGGCGGGGTTTAGGATTTCCACCTCCGGGGCGGCGGAGCGGCAGGGAATCGTGCAGCGGCTCGACGTTGGGACTTCGGGGCTGATGGTGGTCGCCAAGAGCGAGATCGCCTACACCGTGCTGAAACGCGCTTTCCGGGCCAGGGAGGTTGCGAAGACCTATCAGAGCCTGGTGCAAGGCCATCCAGACCCGTTTGAAGGCACTATTGACGCCCCGATAGGCCGACATCCGGGGGCGGACTACAAAATGGCCGTGGTGGCCGGTGGAAGGCGGGCGGTGACCCATTATTCGACGCTGGAGGCTTTTCGCTGGGCCACCTTGCTGCGAGTCGGGTTGGAGACTGGGCGCACCCACCAGATCAGAGTACACATGCAGGCGATCAAGCATCCCTGCGTGGGTGATCCGACCTACGGGGGCGACCCTGTGCTGGCGGCCCGGCTCGGATTGGACCGGCAATGGCTGCACGCGGTTCAGCTTGGATTCGCCCATCCGACCAGAAATGAGCCGATGAACTTCACTTCCACCCCGTCCGATGATCTGGAAGCGGCGCTCGCCCAACTCCGGCTCAGCGCCTAGCGGCTGGATAAAAACTCCGAAATACGCGGCGAGAGTGTCCTGCGGCCAGGGTTGAGATTCGGTACCCTCTATTGAAGATAGGTGCGGCGGCTGCCCAACTCCAGATTGGACCAAGGCGTGCCAAAAAAGGAGTTATCAATGCGCAGGGTAAAAATAGTCTGCACCATCGGCCCGTCCACGGACTCCGCCGAGGCGATCTTGGAGCTTGGCCGGGCAGGTATGAACGTGGCCCGGCTGAATATGAGCCACGGAGACCACATCTTGCACACCAAACGCTTGGGATGGGTGCGGGACGCCAGCCGCGAGTTGGGCCGTCCGATTGGGATCTTGGCCGATCTGCAAGGCCCCAAGATCAGGCTGGAGACCTTCGTGGGTGGAAAGGCGGAGTTGGAGGCTGGGGCGGCGTTCACCATCACCACCCAAGAGGTGGATGGCACCGCTGAACGCTGCGGCACCACGTTGAAAACCCTGGCC
>JAIRXX010000168.1 GCA_031268065.1 Propionibacteriaceae bacterium | reverse complement strand
CCGCCCCAGCAGCGCCAGGTAGGAGCCGATATAGCTGACCAGCCGATGCACGTACACGTCCATCGCCAGCAGCGCCCGCTCGTTTCCGGCTTCCATCAGCGGTTCGAGGTCGCGGAAGTCGTTCACTCCCGACAGCCCGATCAGCCCTGATTTCTTGTTCAGGAAGGAGTCGGTCTCGTTGACGCTCATTTGGGCTTGGCTGGCCAGGAAACCGGCCAGCCCCGGATCGACATCGCCGGAACGGGTGCCCATGACCAGCCCGGCCAGCGGAGTAAGCCCCATCGAGGTCTCCACCGCTTTTCCAGCTTGCACCGCCGAAATCGACGCGCCGTTGCCCAGGTGGGCCACGATCTGATTGATGTCCGCCACGTCGCGGCCTAGGAATTCGGCGGCTTTGCCGCTGACGTAGGAATGCGAAGTGCCGTGGAAGCCGTATTTGCGGATGCCGTGGCGTTTGGCCAAGTCAACGTCGATGGCGTAGGTGTAGGCCGCTGGCGGAAGGGTGGAGAAGAAGGCGGTGTCGAATACCGCGACGTGGGGCACGTCCGGCAATTCGGAGCGGGCCGCCTCGATCCCGGCGATGCCTGGTGGATTGTGCAGCGGCGCGAGCGGGATGAGTTCGCGCAGCGCTTCGATGACCGCATCGTCGATGACCGTGGTGGCCCGGAAACGCTCGCCGCCATGCACGCAGCGGTGCCCGACTGCCACCACTTCGCCCAGCGACGGCCCGTGCTGGGCAAACATGGCGACCATGTGTGCCAGCGCTACTTTGTGATCGGGGTATACGCGCTCCGCCGAGTGCTTTTCCCCGGCATAGCTGTGGTCGATGGTGCCCAGTTCCTCGCCGATCCGTTGGATCAGCCCGGTCGCGGTCACCGCTTCAGACTCGGCGTCGATGACTTGGTACTTGACCGATGACGAGCCGCAGTTCAGCAGCAGAATTGGTTTGCTCACGGGTTCTCCTTGTCAGCTTTGGGCTTGGACGCAGGTGAAGGCGATGGTGTTTACGATGTCGCGGACCAACGCGCCTCGGGAAAGATCGTTGACCGGCTTGTTCAGGCCTTGCAGCACCGGGCCGATGGCGACGGCCCCCGACGTGCGCTGCACGGCTTTGTAGGCGATGTTACCGGCGTCGAGATTCGGGAAGATGAACACAGTGGCTTTTCCGGCGACGGGCGAGCCGGGCAGCTTGGCTTTGGCGACTACCGGATCCCAGGCGGCGTCGAATTGGATCGGCCCCTCGACTGGCAGGCCGGGGGCTTTCTGCCGGGTCAGCCGGGTAGCCTCGCGGGCGGCGTCCACGGTGGGGCCAGCTCCAGAATCGCCGGTGGAGTAGGACAGGATCGCCACTCTCGGCTCAACGCCGAACCGCGTTGCGGTCTCAGCGGTGGAGACTGCGATATCGGCCACCTGCTCCGGGGTCGGGTTGGGGTTGACCGCGCAGTCGGCGTACACGTCCACCCGGTCGCCCAATGCCATCAGGAACGATCCGGAGACGACCGAAACGCCGGGTTTGGTTTTGATGAATTCGAGCGAGGGGCGGATGGTGTTGGCGGTGGTGTTCACCGCGCCGGACACCATGCCGTCGGCAAGGCCCAGGTGGACCATCATGGTGCCGAAGTAGGAGCCGTCCCGCATCTTTTGGACCGCCTGCTCCATAGTCACCCCCTTGGCTGCCCGCAGGCGGGCGTATTCGGCTGAATGGCTGGCGACCAGCTCCGGGTCGTCCAGATCGACCACCCGCGCCGCCGACAAGTCGAGGCCGAGTTCCGCCGCCCTGGCCCGGATTGGGTCAGCTTTGCCGAGCAGGATAAGTTTGGCGATTCCGGTGCGCAGCACTGTGTTGGCCGCGCGCAGAATGCGGTCCTCTCCGGATTCGGGAAGGACGATGGTGCGCGGATTCGCGCGAGCCAATTCTTGTAATTTGGCCTCAAATGAGGTTTGGCTATCAACGCCGATGCTTTCACTCACCGGGCCAGATTACCGCGAATTGGGGGAGCCTTTCACACCCATGCTCACCTTTGCCCCCTTTGGGCGCGGAAACCGGCTGGATCAGGTGAGGGTCGCTACCATTATCGCCTTGATGGAATGCATCCGGTTTTCGGCCTGATCGAAGACGATGGAAGCCTCCGACTCGAAAACTTCTTCGGTGACTTCCAGTTCGTCCAGCCCGTAGAGCTGGTACACCTGCTCGCCAACGGTCGTCTCCCGGTTGTGGTAGGCCGGCAGGCAGTGCATGAACCGAACACCGTCGTTGCCGGTGCGTTCCAACAATTCCCGGGTGACCTGGTAGTCGCGCAGCAATTCGATGCGCTCGGTCCAGACGGCCTTTGGCTCGCCCATCGAGACCCAGATGTCGGTGTGGATGAAGTCGCAGCCACGCACCCCCGTGCCGATGTCTTCGGTGATCGTGATCCGGGCGCCGGTCTGGGCGGCGAGGGCTTGGGCGTCGGCAACCACCATCGCGGGCGGCTGGAGCGCGGGCGGGGCGACGATCCGGACGTCTGCGCCGATCAGCGCCCCCCCGATCAGCAGCGAGCAGCCCACGTTGAAGCGGGCGTCGCCCACATAGGCGAAAGTGATTTCCCGATCTGCCTTGCCGCTCGACTCGCGCATTGTGAACATGTCGCACAGGCATTGGGTGGGATGCCATTCGTCGGTCAGCCCGTTCCAGACCGGCACCGAGGAAAACCTGGCCATCGTCTCGACGGTCTCCTGCTTCGCGCCCCGGTATTCGATGCCGTCGAAGAGCCTGGAGAGCACCCGCGCGGTGTCGGCGGGAGATTCCTTGTGCCCCAGTTGGGAGGAATTGCCGTCCATCTGGGTGACATGGGCGCCTTGGTCGTGGGCGGCCACCTCGAAGGCGGAACGGGTGCGGGTCGATGTCTTCTCGAAGATCAGCGCGAAATTCATCCCGCCCAGCCGCTGCCGCTCAGTGCGCGACTTGCGTTCCGCTTTCAGACTGGCGGTCAGCGCCAGCAGGTGTTGCCACTCTGCGGGGCTGAAATCTAGCTCTTTCAGGTAGTGCCGCCCGTGTAGATCTATGGCCATGACCACGCCTTCCGCTAAGTCCAAGGGAAGGAAATAACATACACCCTTGACTAGTCGTGACAGCATAGATCCATGCTTGTTCGTTTCCTAGCCCGTTTCCTGGCCAGCGCGGCCGCCCTTGCGGTGGCCACCTACCTGCTTCCAGGCATCCACACCGATGCTGTAACCACCCAAGACAAGATATGGATCGTGCTGGGGGTGGCGGTGATCTTCGGGATTGTCAACGCCGTCGTCAAACCGCTGTTCAAGTTTGTGACGACGCCGATCATCTTCTTGACGCTGGGGCTGTTCCTGCTGGTCGTCAACGCCATGCTGCTGGAATTGGTCGCCTGGCTGGCCGAGGTCGTGGGGCTGAGTTGGCGGGTGGACGATTGGGGTTCGGCTTTCCTGGGGGCGTTGATCGTCTCGGTGGTGAGCTTCATCCTGAACGCCTTCTTGGACAATAAGGGCATGGACCACAGGTGACGGGTGCGCCACAGGTCGTCTTCGTCTGCCTGGGGAATATCTGCCGCTCCGCAATGGCGGAACGGGTCGCCCAGTCTTGGGCCGCCCGTGCCGGGGTGGGCGCGTGTTTCACCAGTGCCGGGATCAGCGGCGAGGAGCAGGGCAATCCAATCTATTCCACGGCGCGGGCGTTGCTGCGGGAGAAGGGCTACCGCGATGGCGGGCACCGTGCCCACCGGATCACCGACGCCGAACTGGCGAAAGCCGATCTGGTGATTTGCATGGAGGAGTTCCAGCGCGGCAAACTGCGCCGGTCCACCGCCGACGAGGGCAAATTGCGGCTGCTCACCGATTTCGACCCCGATGCCCCTTCTGGACAGAGCGTTCCCGACCCTTGGGGGATGCCGATGGCGGCTTTTCGGCGGACTTTGGCCTCAATAGAGGCGGCAATGCCAGAAATTCTCGCTGAAGTGAGAGAATTGGCCGGTAAGTCCCGCGACTGAACCAGGAGGCCGCATGCACATTCTCGTGGTGGACGACGACCAAGCCGTGCGGGATTCGCTGGCTCGCTCGCTGCACTATGCCGGTTACGAGGTGACCACCGCCATTGACGGGATTGACGCTTTGGCGAAGCTCTCGTCCATCCGCCCGGAGGCGGTCATCATGGATGTGATGATGCCCCGGCTCGATGGGCTGGAGACCACCCGTTCGCTGCGGGCGTCTGGAAATGACGTGCCGATCTTGGTGTTGACGGCCCGCGAGGCGGTTGGGGACCGGATCGACGGTTTGGACGCCGGTGCCGACGACTACATGACCAAGCCCTTCTCCTTTGAGGAATTGTTGGCCCGGCTGCGCGCGCTCACCCGGCGTGCCCGCCCGTCGTCTGGGGCGCCGGGGGCCGACATGATGACCTTCGCTGACATCTCTTTGGATTTGCAGACCCGCGAGGTGCTGCGGGGCGAGCGTCGAATCTCGCTGACCCGCACCGAATTCGCGCTGCTGCAGGCTTTCTTGGAGCATCCCCGCCGAGTGCTGGAGCGCGGCTGGCTGCTGAACGAAGTTTGGGGGTCCGACTTCCCGACTACAGCCAATTCGCTCGAAGTTTATATCGGCTATCTGCGCCGCAAGACTGAGGACCAGGGCGAGCCGAGGCTCATCCACACGGTGCGCGGGATCGGCTACGTCCTGCGTGAGACGCCGCCATGATAAGTCTGCTCACCGGCACCGCCGATGGGCGCCATGCGCTGCAAGACCGAATGTCAGCCTTGATCGCAATTGCCGTCGCTTCGGCGGTGGCGCTGACCGGCATAGCCGCCTATCTGATCACCCATCTGGCGGTCTATTCCCAGCTCGATTCGGAGCTGATCGAGGTCGCCTCGACGACCTCGGCTGGGATCACCGATCCGGAAACCCTCGACGGGCTGAACGTTGATGCGCTGGTTGCGGCTAACGTGACCCTGACCGTAATCCGCTCTGACAACCGGGTCAGTTCGCTGCCCGGATCGCAGATTCAGCTAGTTGTCACTCCGCATGAGATAGCCATCGCCCGCACGCAGATGGGCTTGTCGGCGCGGACCGGCTTGGCGCAGCAGTTGGAGGATGGGGTGCCGGTGGCCGACGTCCCCTACCGGATCATCGCGGTGCCGTTCACTTCGGGAACTTCCCACTACGCGCTGGTGATCGGACGCTCGCTCGCCTCGTCGGATCAAATGCTGCGCATCTTGGGCATCTCGCTGCTCAGCTTCGGCATCGCGGCGGTGGTCGGCGCCGGTGTGCTGGGGAGGATTCTGGCCCGTTCTGGGCTGCGTCCGATCAAATTGCTGGCAGAAGCCGTCCGCAGGGTGTCCGAGACCGAGCAGTTGGAGCCGATAGCGCTCGGCGGCATGAACGAACTCACCGAATTGACCCGCTCTTTCAACAATATGATGGGTTCGCTAGCCTCGTCCCGCGAGCAGCAGAGCCGGTTGATCGCCGATGCCAGCCACGAATTGCGCACCCCGTTGACATCGCTGCGCACCAACGTCGAGTTGCTCATCGCCGACGACCGGGAGGGGATGCTCCCTCCGGGCGCGCGCCGGGAAATCCTCGCTGACGTGGCCGGGCAATTGGGCGAATTCACCACCTTGGTGGGCGATCTGGTCCATCTCTCCCGCGAAGACACCATCCGGGCCTCGCCGGAGCCAATCGACCTGCGCGACGTGGTGATCAGCGCCCTGGAGCGGGCGAAGCGGCGCGGGCCGGGGCTGAATTTCGAGGTGTCGCTGCAGCCGTTCTACATGGTCGGGGAAGCCGACTCCCTGGAACGCGCGGTGACGAACCTGCTCGACAATGCGATCAAATTTTCCCCTCCGGGCGGGACGATCAGGGTCAGCTTGGAACGCGACCGGCTCCGGATCAGCGACGATGGCCCCGGCATAGCCGAGGAGGACTTGCCCCACGTCTTCGAGCGCTTCTACCGCTCGGACAAGTCGCGCACCACGCCAGGCTCAGGCCTGGGCCTGTCCATAGTCGCCCACACCATCAGGGCGCACGGAGGCTGGGTCCGGGCCGGAAACGCCTTCGGCGGCGGCGCTGAATTCATCGTCCGCCTACCCGGCAGCTCGATATCCCCCGAGGCCTCGCTTCCAGCGCAGCCGGTGGGTCCGTCGGCTGGCTAGCCGTAGACCCAGGCGTTCGCGCGGCAGCCGGCTAGGTCAGACCATTGCCGCTGCATCACCGGCGCTGTTTTTCCTTTGCCGGGGCAGGTTTTCGGTTTCTGCGACTGGGCCAGCCCGAAACCGTAGTTGACCAGCCAGGCGCGGTAGTCGCCAAGGTTGGCGAAATGCCCGGGTGCGGATTGCCATGCCGCCGCGCTGATGACGATCTTCGATTCCTTTTTGCAGACCAGCTCTTTGCCGCAAATTTGGCCCAGTGTGGTGGCGTCGGTGAGCGAGACGATGATATTCGCCTTTGCCGGGGATTCGATCAGGCTGAAACGCACATTGCCGTTTCCGGCCCAACTG
>JAIRXX010000164.1 GCA_031268065.1 Propionibacteriaceae bacterium | reverse complement strand
ATCCGGAACATTCCGATAGCCCGGCAGGCGATCAACGCGCCGGGGAAAGTCGCCTCCGGCACCAAAACCATAGCGTCGAGCGGATCGCCGTCCTGTCCCAGCGTCCCTTCGATGAACCCGTAGTCGTTGGGATATTGGGTGGCGGTGAAAAGGGTGCGGTCGAGGCGTATGCGGCCGGTGTGGTGATCCATCTCGTATTTGTTCTTGGTGCCCTTGGGAATCTCGATAGTCACCTCGAATTGCAGCGCGGGCGCCATATGCGGCTTTGCGAACGACTGGTAAGCCATTTTGTGAACCGTTGCCTCTCTGTCGCGGTTAGCTGGAGCTGGCGCCCCCGGTGGACGAGACTTCGCTGAGCGAGTCGCGCTCGGTATCCTTCTTGCGTCGGTTTGTATCCTCGGCCTGTGTTTACGGTCCCGCGAGGCGGTGGGGCCTTGCGTAACCATGACACTTGGTGGGAGCCTGCCAGCTGAAAGACTATCGCTATCGGAAAGCCAATCGAAAGGAGCCGCGTGAACGCCCGCCGCGTGCTCAGCTGTTCGCTGACGCTGGCGAGCGCCGTCGCGTTGGCCTCCTGCTCGCTGCAAACCCCCTCCGTCCCCCCGCAAGCGCTCTCCCCAACGCCTGAATCGACAACAGAGACAGTCACCGTCGTCCAGCAGCCTGATCCAGAGCCGATCTTGCCCGATCCGGACAAATTGGCCAAAGCGGTGCGAAAAGTACCAAGCAAAGGGCTGGGTTCCACTTCGGTAGTCGTGCTTGATCCGAACGGGGAAGTTTTGCTCAGCTCCAAAAACAAGCCGATGGTCCCGGCGTCCACAGTCAAAATTCTCACCACTTTGGCCGCTATCGACACTCTCGGCCCGACTGCCACTTTCCAAACCAAGGTTGTCCGCTCCGCAAAGGGAATCGTCTTGGTCGGTGGCGGCGACCCCCTGCTGACGAGCAAAAAGTCGAAATCAGCGGCCAAACCCGCCTGGCTGGGCGACTTGGCCACCCAGACTGCGGCCTGGCTGAAGGCGGCGGGGAAGAAGAGCGTGGCCTTGGGCTACGACGACTCATTGTTCAGCGGCCCGGAATGGAGTCCGAATTGGAAATCGAGTTGGAAATCAAGCACCCCCCGGATCAGCGCATTGATGGTTGACTCCGGCGCGGTCAGCACCTACGTCGCCGCCCCAGACCCCGCGAAACACGCCGCGCAACTATTCGCGGAAAAACTGCGTGCCGAAGGCATCAAAGTCAGCGTCATCCGTTCCGAAAAAGCCAAATCCAACGCCGAGCAGCTCGCCGTCGTCAGTTCTGCCCCGCTGGAAACGATCGTCAGCTACACCATCCGCAATTCGCACAACGTCTCCGCCGAAGTGATGCTGCGCCACCTGGGGAAGGCGGCCGGCGGCAAGCCCAGCTTTGACGGCGGGTCGAAGGCGCTGACCAACTGGCTCAAGGCCAATAAGCTCTGGGAGTCGAAGATGGTCATGGACGGCGGGAGCGGGCTGTCTGCGAAAGTGCGGGTGAGCGCCCTGGTGCTGGCCAAGAGCGTCCAGCTGGCCCTCGCCGACGCCCGCTACGCCTCGGTGCTGTCCGGTATGCCCACCGCTGGGGAGAGCGGCACGCTGAAGAAACGATTCGACGACAAATCGGAGCAGGCAGGCGTCGGCGCCGTCCACGCCAAGACCGGGACGCTGCGCGACGTCGCCTCGCTCGCCGGGTGGCTGACGACCAGCGACGGGGCGGTCTTGAGCTTCGCGGCCATTGCGAACCAGACCAACGGCCAGCGCACCCGCGCGTACAACTGGCTGGACCGGACGGCGGCGGCCATCGCATCCTGTGGCTGCCGCTGAGCCGCGAGCAGAGCGTGCGGGCGCGGTCCGCGCGCCGATATCGGTAGAGTGGCCGTGTGGAAGATATCGGCTTCATCGATTGGGAACGCGCCGCCAAAGTCGGACGCGGACTGGTGCCTCCGGGCAGGCGGCTGCCCGCTGCGGAAATAGCAGAGCTGGTGGCCTCGATAAAACAGGCAGCGGCCGCGGCGACCGAGCATGTCGCCGAAGTCACCGAACTCTCAAAAGGGGCGGACTCGACTGTGCTGGTCTTGGACCGGGCGAGTTGGACCGCCGCCTGCGCCGCGTCTGGCGATGTGATTGGGCGCAAACTTGGCGCCGACGCCGCGCCGAAGAACCGGCTGGAACGACTCAGAGGCACAACGCGCGGCGTGCAGCTCGGGGCGGCGCTCGCTGCGGTTTCCACGCGGGTTCTGGGCCAATTCGACCCCTTCTCCGCGCAAGCCCGGCTGCTGCTGATCGCCCCCAACATCTACGAGGTCGAGCACGAGCTGATGGCCAATCCAGATGATTTCCGGCTGTGGGTGTGCCTGCACGAGGAAACGCACCGCTTCCAATTCGGCCACGCGCCCTGGCTGCGCGACCACATTCTCACCCTGGTCCAGGCAATGCTGGACGACGAAGGCGGCGTCTCTTGGCCGAAGCCGTCCACCGAGGGCGCGTCGATCCTCGACGTGGTATTCACCGAGCGGCAGCGGGCCAATTTCGACGCGGCCAGCGCGGTGATGTCGCTGATGGAAGGCCATGCCGACGTGATGATGGACCGGGTGGGCACCACAGTGCTACCGACGCTGCCGATCATCCGGCGGGCGTTTGAATCCCGGCGCGACCGGCGCGGCTGGGCGTCGTTGATCGGAAAACTCCTCGGCAACGACCTCAAACTCGCCCAATACCGCGACGGGGCGGCTTTCTGCCGCGAAGTCATCGAAAAGGTGTCCGTCAGCGGGTTGAACGCCGCCTTCTCCGCTCCCGGGCTGCTGCCGTCCATGCGCGAAATCCACCACCCCGGCGAGTGGGTGGAACGGGTTCACGGCTGATGCGTCCCGCGACTGGGATCGGCAGCTGGGCCGGGCGGTGTTCCCAATGACCAGGAAAGCCCTCGGCCCAGCCACTTTGCAGCTCGTTCAAGCCGTGGCGGCGATGGCGTCGGCTGGGATGCTCGTCGCCTGCTCCGGTGGGGCGGACTCGACGGCGTTGGCGGCGGCTGCCGCGATCATGGGGAAACGGCGCGGGCTGGGCGTGCGTGCCGTCGTGGTGGACCACGGGCTGCAGCAAGGATCTGGGCGGATCGCCGAGCTTGCGGCGGAACGGCTGTGGACCCAGGAAATCGCTACGCAGATCGTCTCGGTGCAGGTGGATGCCAGCGGCGTCGGCATTGAGGCTGCCGCCAGGCAGGCCCGCTACGACGCACTGCAAGCCGCCGCTGGGCCAGCTGAGATCGTCCTGCTCGGCCACACCCTTGACGACCAGGCCGAGACCGTGCTGCTGGGCCTGGCCAGGGGATCGGGCATCCGGTCGTTGGCGGGTATGCCGCCGGCGCGCGGGCCTTTCCGCCGCCCATTGCTCTCGATTCGCCGCGCAGTCACCCGGCAGGCCTGCGCGGAACTCGCGCTGGAGTGGTGGGACGATCCGCAAAACGCCGAGCGCCGGTTCACCCGTGCCCGCGTCCGCCACCAAGTGCTGCCGGTGCTGGAGGAAGAGCTAGGCCCCGGCGTGGCCGAGGCGCTGGCCCGCACCGCCGAATCTGCCCGCGCCGACGCCGACTGCCTGGACGCCCTGGCCGGGCAATGGAAGCTCGGCATGGATGCCGCCGCGCTCAGCCAACTGGACCCGGCCATCCGGCTGCGCGTCATCCGCGATTGGCTGCGCGAAAATGGCAGCACGGAGCTGGGCAGCGTCCACCTGCTTGCGGTGGACGCCTTGGTCACCGACTGGCACGGCCAAAAATTTGTCGCTGTCCCAGGCTTGCGGGTACACCGCCAGGACGGACAGTTGAACTGTGTGGCCGGCTGAGCGGCTAACATCAGTGTGTGGATTCTGCTGACATCATTAACGATCTGACCAAAGTTCTCTACACCAAAGAAGAAATCGCCGCCCGGCTGGGGGAATTGGCCGCTGAGATTGACCGCGACTACGCCGACAAAAACCCCCTGCTGGTCGGGGTGCTCAACGGCGCGGTGATGGTCGTCGCCGATCTGTCTCGGGCGTTGAAGATTCACTGCGAGATGGACTGGATGGCGGTCTCCTCCTACGGCTCCGGAACGCAGACCTCAGGCGTGGTCCGCATTCTCAAGGACTTGAATGCCCACCTCGCCGGTAGGCATGTCCTCGTGGTGGAGGACATCATCGACACCGGGTTGACCTTGAGCTACCTGATGCAAAATCTCGCCACCCGCGAACCGGCCAGCCTGCAGATAATGACGATGTTCCGCAAACCTGCCGCAGCCCAGGTGGAGTTGGACATCGCCTATGTGGGTTTCGACATCGAAAACCAGTTCGTCGTCGGATACGGCCTGGACTACGCCGGGCGCTACCGCAACTTGACCGACGTTGGAATCCTCTCCCCGGCTGTTTACAATTGACGCTCCCGGCCAGCTGGCGGACGGGCGAGACGCCTGGGCCGCAACGCTTCGGACACCCTGGGCTGTTGAGACTTGGCTGGCCGGTAAAAGTTTTGAGCGCCGCGACACACTAGACTTGCTGAATCTGGCCGTGTCTAAAAGGTAGGCGATGAAGAAGAACCGACTCTGGCGATCCCCGCTGCTGCTCATCGGCGTGGCGATGGTGCTCTTTTTTGTGATCACCTCGCTCATCACCAATTCGGGTGGTTACACCGAAAAGCCCACTTCTGATGTGGTCTCGCTGATCAACGGCACCACTGCGCTTAAAGAGGTGGTCATCACCGATGGCGAGCAGACGATCCGCGTCGAAACCAAGGCGAACCCCCCGCAGAAGATTCGCTCGGTCTGGGTGCAGTCGCAGAGCGGATCGCTGGTGCAGCGTTTGAACGAGCGTGTTGCCCAGGGAACGCTGGACACTTGGAAGGGCGAGAACCCGCAGCCGTCGATCTGGAGCACCTTCCTGTTCAGCGTGGTGCCTTTCATCGTGATCGCGGTGCTGTTCTTCTTCATGCTCAACAACGTGCAGGGCGGGGGGAACCGGGTGCTTGGCTTCGGCAAATCCAAAGCCAAACTGGCCTCCAAGGACACCCCGAAGACGACTTTCGCCGACGTTGCCGGGTGCGACGAGGCCATTGAGGAATTGCAGGAAATCCGCGAATTCCTCTCCGAACCGGCCAAATTCCAAGCGGTCGGCGCGAAGATTCCCAAAGGTGTGCTGCTCTACGGCCCCCCCGGCACCGGCAAAACCCTGCTGGCCCGGGCCGTCGCCGGTGAGGCCGGGGTGCCGTTCTTCTCCATTTCCGGCTCGGATTTCGTGGAGATGTTCGTCGGCGTCGGCGCTTCACGGGTGCGCGACCTCTTCGAGCAGGCCAAGGAAGCCGCCCCGGCGATCATCTTCATCGACGAGATAGACGCGGTGGGCAGGCATCGCGGCGCTGGCATGGGCGGCGGGCATGACGAGCGGGAGCAAACGCTGAACCAATTGCTGGTGGAGATGGACGGCTTCGACATGAATGGCGGAGTGGTGCTGATCGCGGCCACCAACCGCCCCGACGTCCTCGATCCGGCGCTGTTGCGCCCAGGCCGTTTCGACCGGCAGATTTCAGTGGAGGCGCCCGACATCAAGGGCCGCTACCAAATACTGCGCATCCACGGCGCGAATAAGCCGCTGGCTCCGGACACCGATTTGGAATCTGTCGCCAAGCGCACCCCCGGCTTCACTGGCGCCGATCTGGCCAACGTGTTGAACGAGGCGGCGCTGCTGACCGCCCGCAGCAACTTGCAACTCATCGGCAAGGCCCAATTGGACGAGGCCATCGACCGGGTGGTCGCCGGACCGCAGAAACGCACCAGGGTGATGGACGAGAAGGAATTGCTCGTCACCGCCTACCACGAGAGCGGCCATGCTTTGGTGGCCGCCGCCATGCCGGGCACCGACCCGGTGCAGAAGGTGACGATCCTGCCCAGGGGCCGGGCGCTGGGATACACGATGGTGATGCCGGACGCCGACAAATACTCCACCACCAGGGGCGAATTGCTCGACCAGTTGGCCTATCTGCTCGGTGGCAGGGCGGCGGAGGAATTGGTTTTCCACGATCCAACCACCGGTG
>JAIRXX010000322.1 GCA_031268065.1 Propionibacteriaceae bacterium | reverse complement strand
CCGCTGTCGCCCAGCTTGGCGCAGCGGTATTCGCCAGAAAAAGCGGGATGGCTACGCAGTGCGATCAAGCCGAAGACAGCCTGGACGATCCGCGAATCCAAAGCCCGCTCGACCTCGGCCAGGGTGTAACGGTGCCGGTTCACCTCGCGGCCCTGCCCGCTGGCCCGCCACAATTCCACATCGTTGCCCCCAGCCAGCAGTCCGACGTAATAGACCTGCGGCGTGCCAGGCAAGAAGAATTGGACCGCGCGGGTGAGCAGGTAGGCGTCCTCGTCGCGTCCCAGCGCATCGAAGAAAGCGGTGTTGGCCTGGTGCGGGAGGGTGAACCAGGCCGGGATGACGCTGGCCGCCCCGGAGACTCCCGCCGACGCCTGGTCAATCTCGGCGAAGATGGCTGCCATGTCGGCCTGGGTCAGCAATCCGGGCTTTCCCCCAAGCGGCCCGGCGTCGATGATGCCGATGCCGTCATGGGTGTCCAAGACAGTGATGGCATTCTGCGGGCGGATCGCGTCCCAGGCCAGCAGCCGGTCCACACTTCCGGTGCGCAGGCAGTGGAACAGCAGCGCCGCGGTGGCGAAATCGTAGACGTAATCTACCAGCGGCGCGACGGCCAACTGCTGGGTGAAGTGGGCATGCACCTCGACCAGCACCTTCAGCCCCAGGCGGTGGCAGTCCGCTGCCAACTCCCGCACGTACTCCAAGGTCTGCTCGGTCATGAAAGAGTCGCTGCCAGGCGTCTTGACCGCATAGCCCACTGCGTCGACGCGGACCGTCGTCACCCCGCCCGCCGCCAACGCAGCCAACACCCGGCCCAGGTACGCCTTCCCCGCAGGATGCCGGACGTTGATGTCGATCTGGCTGGGCATGAACGTCGTCCAGAGCAGCGCCCGCGAGCCGTCCGCGCCCTGGTAGGCGGTGAAGGGCAGGCCAGGCCGGGGTCGGTAGAAAGCGGTGATCTCAGCCTCGGTCCCGCCATCGGGGAAGACGTCGCGGTAGCGCAGGAACATCCCCTCGTGCTCTGAGGCCGGTCCTTTCGCCAGCCAGTCCTGGAATTCCGCGCTCTGGGCGGAGACATGGTTGACGATGAGGTCAGCCGTCAGCGCGACGTCATCCGCCAACAGCTGGACGTCTTGCCAACTGCCCAGCCTGGGGTCTACGCGGCAGTGGTCGATCGGGTCGAAACCGGCATCGTCACCGTCGAAAGGAACGAAGAAGGGCAGCAGGTGTACCCCGGAGAAGCCTTTCAACCGTTCGCTGAGCAGCTGGCGCAACCCGTCGATGTCGCCTCCCAGGCGATCCGCGTAGCACAGCAGTTGCACACCCTCATTCATCCAGCTGGCCTCCGCCCTGGCTCGCCGGGTCCAGCCGGGACCAACCGGCCAGGGCTTGCTCACAGGCCAAGAGCGCGACTCCCAGGCACCAGGAGTGGGAGAGGGTCAAGATCATCCCCTTGGGCGCGAAGCATTCGGTGTGGTAGTAACGCTCGGTGACCATCCCGCGATAGGCGTTGAAGTCGCCGTCGCGGCGGGCGATGAATTGGCGGAAACAGGCCAACGTCTCTTCGGCCCGTTCCAACACCGAAGGGTCGCCGAGCAGGGTGCTCAGCTCGGCCAGCTCGGCGGAGCAGATCAGCCCGTAGCTGCCCAAATGCTGGTTGGACACCGACGCCTGGTCGCCTCCCCTGGTGGCGAAGCCGTAGTCGCCCAAGATCGTCAACGGGTCGAAGCTGACGTTGTAGCTGTAGCGGAAAGTGAAGGTGAAATCAGCCGAGCGGCGGGCTAAATCCAACCAGCGCCGAGCACCGAAATGCCTGGCCAGCGCGGTGTAGGCCATCACCGCCGCGTAGCCGTCCTCGGAAGTCGGCGCCAGGTCAACGTCTTCGGGAGCACCGTTTATGTACTCGTCCAGCACGAAGGTGGAGTAATAATCTCCCGCTGCCGCTGCCGCCGCCAAGAGAGCACCGGTGCTCAGCTGCCGCGCAAATGGCTGGTTGGATGGCGGCGCCTTGTCCGGCGAAGCCGCACTGGCCGTGGGTTCCGGACCAGGTTCAAGCTCCAGCAATTCGGCCATCTCGGCTGCCTCGATGAAGGCCGGTATCCACATCAACGCGGCGGCGCCGTCCCAGAGCAGCACTTCGCCGCTGCGCAGGTCGTGGATGGCGCCCAGATTCCCATCCGGACGTTGCCGGGCGACCAACTGGGCGAGGTTGGAGCACGCAGCCGCTTTCCAAGTGGGATGCTCGCGCCCCTGCGCTGCCTCCTCCCGGATGGCCCGCAGCAGGAAGAGGGTAGCCTCGCCCAGGGTGCGGGCGTGCAGGCCGTTCCGCAATGGGGTCCAAGACCCTTTCCAGCCCCCTTCCCGGTACCAGGTTCCCCAGAAAGTCCCAGACGGGGAAAGCTCGGCGCAGCAAAAATCGATCACCTTGGACGCGGCCTGGCGGTATTCGCCGTTTCCGATCCTACGGGCATGGCGCAGCAGGGCATAGGCCCAGGGGATGCCGCTGATCCAGCCCACATGCATGGCCTGCCGATCAAGATTGCCACCGTCGATGCCCCGGTCAAATGCCGCAGTCTCGATGAGCACGTCAGGATCACTGCGGTAATGCCAACGGTGCAAGCCGTAGGCAGTCAACTCGGCGGCTTGGGCGATGTCCACCCACGGCTGGACTGGGTTGGCCGCCAAGGCTTCGCGGCGCAACAATTCCAACACTTCCGCGTAGCCGTGGCGGTCTGGGCCGAGCCGGAAGAGCTGGAAGTCGAAGCTGGCGCTGCCGCCTTTCGCCAACCGCATCACCTCGGCCAACGGCGGACGGGCCACGGCGTCACCGTAATAGGTAAACGGCTCTTCCCGGTAAGGGAAGCGGAGTTGGATTTCCGCCTCGCCACCCAGATCGGCAAACCCCAGCCCGCTCATCCCGCAGGCAGTCGTCTCATCGGCGGCCAGGGCGACAGCCGAATCGTCCCCCCAGGCGAAGACGGCTACGGTGGCGGCCCGGTCGGCGCGAAAAGACCAATGCGAACTGGTCAAGGAGTCTTGGTCTTCCACGCCAGCCTGGTAGCGCGGGAAAAGCCGCTGGCAGCGTGCCGGACGGTTCTCGCCGTAGAAAAGCCCTGGGATCAGCCACCACGGTTCGCGGGCGGCGATTCGCTCGCTGACCAAGATCCGGCCAGACCAGTCGGCTTCGGCGCGGACGCTGACCCGAACCAGGCACCGCGCCGCGCCACCGGGCGCAACGGACTCCGGCTCGCCCTGCGACACCCGGACAGTGACCCCCGCCGCAGGCTCAGCCACCACCTTCATCAGCCGGACTTCACCTCGTGCCAAGCGCCGCGAGCACGTTTGGCTATCGGCCACTCGACTAAATCCACCTCGCTGATCGGCTGGGCCGGATCAGCCGGGACGAGGAAGGTGCGCAGTTGCAGCGGCCCGAAGTCGGCCTGCAAACTGCGGCCCAGTTGCGGAATGGAGATGACGGCTTGGCCCAGCTCCCCGCGCGTCTCCACCGCCCGAACCACCGCATCCCGGTCGCCGTCTTCAGCGCCTTTGAAAGCGGTGACCAGCACTTCTCCGGTGCCGCTGGTCTGGTTCACTTCCAAGAATGAGCCGGTCGGCGGCAGCGTTCCGCCGTGCGACGACTCCAACTGCGCCCGCACCGGCAGTCCCAGCTCTGCCGCACCACGGGTGGGGCCAGCGCGGCGCCAGTCGCCGTCATGGGGAACGAGCAGGTAGCGGAAATGCTGCAAGCCTTGGTCTTGGAAGGCGTACAGGCCGTCTGGGTCGAGGGTGCGCGGATCGTGCCAGGAGTAGACGGGGCTGCGCAGCGCCGTTATCCCGATTGAGGGTGACCAGCCTTGGGCTGGCTGGCCGGCCGGAGAGAAGTCGTAGCCGTGTTTGGCGTTGTTGATGACGGTAAGCCCGGCCCTCCGCCCGTCGGCGAGCTTGCCGGTCATGTCAGCCCAGGATTGGCCCGGCACTTCGGCGGCGTCCACCGGGCGGTTGACGAAGCCGTAGGGAATTTCCTGGGTGGCCACCGGATCGTCCAGAGCCACCGGGAAACGCAGCTTGAGCAGATGCGCCTGCTCGTGCCAGTCGATGGTGACCCGCACTTCCAAAGCGCCGGACCCCGATGCGAGGATGAATTCTTCCACCAAGGTGGACCGGCCCCATTCCCGTTCCATCCGCAGCCGCCCGCGCACCGCCCCCGCCTCGCGCAGCACAGCGCGGGTGAGCCGCATCGGCGCTCCCAGCCCAGCATAGGAGACCACCCGGTGCCCCCAGGTGTCGGTGGGGTCTTGGGAGAGCTGGGTGTGCTCGCCCGCCGCGCCAGCCAATGGGTCGACGCCGGTCCGCTTGTCGAGCAAAGAGGTGAGCCAACCCGTTTCCGGGTCGAATTCAGCGCGGAGGAATTCATTCTCCAAATGCTCCAACGAGGCTGACACATTTTGGTTCGGCCCACTGGGCGCGGCGCCTTCCGCCAACCGGTAGAGGCGATAGCCCAGCGCGGGAAGCTCGGCGCGGAATACGACGGCCCCGCGACCTTTGTCATCCGTGGTGGCGCTGGACTGCGTAGGTTGGCACGGCACTGGTCGGCCTGCCTCATCCACGGCGTGTGCGCCAGCGGGTTTGGCCCCGTATTGGAGTTCGACGTCAGCCGACACCGGCCAGGGATGCGGGTTGAAAACGACAACGGGCTGGGTGCCCGCAACGAAAGGAATCTGGATGCGGCGGGCGAGCTGGTTGTGCGCCCAGGTGATGACCCGCTTCGCTATCGAGACCGCTTCCCCGAGTTGGTCGCGGGCGTCCTCGTAGCTCGGTTCGATGGCCGAGCCAGGCATGATGTCGTGGAATTGGTTAAAGCAGATTTGCTCCCACGCCCTGTTTAATTCCGCGCGCGGATAGGGGCTTTCCGCCAGCCAACTGCCGACCAGGCCCCAGCGCTCGGCGGCCAGGGCGGCCTGTTGGGCTTTGCGCTCCCAGGCCTTGATGCCCGAGTGGGCAGAGAAACAGCCGGCGGCGTGCGTCTGCAGATCGCCGCGCCAAACCGGAAGCTGGGCCAAGCCCGCTTCGCCGAGGGCGTCTTTGAATTCCTGGAAGAAACGCTCCGGGTCGGACAGCTTCATCGCTCCGAAAGATCCCATAGTGTCGAAGCGGTGGATGGAGTCGATATTGGCTTTGGTGGGGCCGCCGCCGTGGTTGCCCACGCCGTAGAAGACCATCAAGTGCGCGAAACTGCGATCAAGGATGCCGAGGGCTTTCTCGGTCTGTCCGACCACCGAGCCGGGTGGGGAGCAATATTCGTGCGGGATGCGGAAGGCGAGCACCCGCGACCCATCGGGCGCCTCCCACCAAAACACGGTGTGCGGGATATCCGATTCGTGTGGGCCGGGGCGCAGGAAGGTGTAGCTGTCCAGGCCATGCAGGTTGAGGATTTGCGGCAGCATCGCGTTGTGGCCGAAGGGGTCGGCGTTCATGCCGACGGTGGCAGGCTTGCCGAAACGGGAGGCGAGATAGCGCTGCCCGAGCAAACCCTGCCGGGCGAAGCCTTCTCCCGAGGGCGCGTTGCAGTCGGGTTCCACCCACCAGCCGCCGACGTTCACCCAGCGGCCTTCGGCCACCCGGCGTTTGATGACCTCGAAGAGCGCCGGGTCGGACTCCTCCACCCAGCGCAGCAGCACCATCTGGTCGCAGGTGAAGCGGAAGTCGCCGTACTCATCCATCCGTTCCACTGCGGAGCTAAAAGTCGCCCGCGCCTCTTGGTAGCCCTCTTGCCAGGGCCACAGCCACACCGGGTCGATATGGGAATTGCCGATCATGTGCAAGGTCCTTTTCGCCGCCGCCACGGGCCGGTCTGGCCGGACCGCAGGCTGTTCGCCAGAAGGCGCGTTGGTCATCGGAGCTGTTTCAACCGCCGAACGGTTCGGCGAGACGCCGTGGTGCGCGGTCTGGGTCATCCGAGTTCTCCAGCCGCCCAGGCGTCCACCACATCGGAAACGGCGTGCAACATCAAGGTGTGCAATTCTTGGACGCGGGGTGTATTCGGCGCCGGTGCCAGCAACATATAGTCAGCATACTGTCCGGCTGGACCCGGCACCGGACCGCCGAAGAGTACGGTGGCGGCGCCCTTGGCCTTGGCGGCAGCTAGCGCCGCCACGACATTTTCCGAACGCCCCGACGTGGTGAATCCGACCACCACATCACCCGGCTTGGCCAGCGCCTCGACTTGGCGGGAGAAGACCTGCTCGGCGCTGTAGTCGTTGGCGATGCAGGTCCAGACGGTGGCGTCAGTGGTGAGTGTGACGGCGGGCAGCGGTCGGCGGTCGCGCCGGTAGTGCCCGATCAATTCCCCACTGAAGTGTTGGGCGTCGGCTGCCGAACCGCCGTTCCCACAGGTGTATACGACGCCGCCACCGCTGAAACAGCGCAGCAGCAAGCCGCTGACTTCGTTGATGGCCGGAGCCAATTCCGCTATGGCTTGGGCGGCGGACCGGTGCTCGGCCAAATGCCCGCTGATCATCGTCGCAGGTATCATGCTGCCCCCATTCAACGCCGGGCCAGCGCGTCATGGGCGATGGCGGCTGCGCCGATGACGCAAACCACGTCTCCAAGACCGGCCAGCATCACCTCGGCGGCGTCCCTGGCCGGACCCATCCCGGTGGTCTTCACGGCGCGGCGAACCGGATCGAGCAGCATGGCGCCGGAACGGGTGACCCCGCCACCGAGGATTACCGCATCCGGCTCGATCACGTTGACCAGATCGGTGACGGCCTGGCCGAGCAATTCGGTCGTCTCATTCCAAACGCGCAGCGCAACGGCGTCCCCAGCGGCGGCGGCTTCGGAGACATCCTGGGCGGTGACGTGTTTCGACTTGGCCAGCACGGTGGAAATCCCCTGTTCGCGCGCCAGAATCAGCGCCTCTTCCCCCCGCACTCCGATATTCGTGCCGGAACAATAGGCCTCCAGGCAGCCTCTTCGCCCGCAAGAACAGGCCCGTCCCCCGGCGCGGACGGTGATGTGGCCAAGCTCTCCCCCGTTTCCGGCAGCTCCGTGATAGAGCTTCCGGTCTACGACGATCCCACCGCCGACGCCGGTGGAAATGGTGAGAGAGACGACGGTGGAAAGGCCCTTCCCGGCGCCGTAGCGGTATTCGGCCAAGGCTGCGGTGGAGGCGTCGTTCTGCAGCACCGACAGCACCCCGAATTCCGCCTCAGCCAGCTGCGTGATCGGAATATCGATCCAACCCGGAAGATGAAATGGATTCAGCAATACCCCATTCTTGGCATCCAGCGGCCCGCCGCAGGAGATGCCTACCGCCTTGACCGCGCCGAATCCGGAAGCGGCGACAGCCCGGCGCCCCATGTCGAAGAGGCGGGCGATGACGTCGCCGGGGCCGCAGTCGCGGCGGGTAGGCTCTATCAACAGGCCGTGTGTCTGGCCGTCGTCGGTGACGATGGCGACAGCGAGCTTGGTGCCGCCGATGTCTAGGGCGAGCACCGGCGCACTCCCGGTTTGGCCGGTCGGAGACCAAGTGAGCGTAGCGGCTGTCATTCCTACCCCGTCGTCTGAGATTTCCCGTGCGGTCCAGTTCAAAGCTGACTCAGCCGGGCGCTGCCTGAGCGGAAACAGCCCTTCACGTATGGCATCGTTTCCATACGCAGTATAGCCACAACAACCGGCTAGTTTCCAGTGCTCAAACCGTAAAGTCGCGGCAACGATTCCATAAGCTGCCCTGACTGCCCCGCGTTTCAGTCAGGGCAGGCCAGACCGGTACTCCCGCCAGCACCTGGCCACTTCGGCCAGATCGGCGGCGGTGATCTGCTCAGCGGCGTTGACGGCATCCACGTAGTACAGCGCTGGGACGCCCAGCTGCACTTGGGCACGGCAGTAGTCCAGCCACTCGGCACGGCTGGGCA
>JAIRXX010000098.1 GCA_031268065.1 Propionibacteriaceae bacterium | reverse complement strand
GTTTCGGCGCCATCTTGCCCAGTACGGGACTCGGCGCCGCGCTCGGGCGGCGTAACAGCTCGACGGTGAAATGGCTAAGTGTGGACTTGAAACGCGCCGGAGGCATTCCTGCTTCCTCCAGCGCGGCGGAAACGGCTATCAAACCACTGCCCCGATTTTCCGCAACAGTACGCCCAGAGTGCGGCATCTCGATGTCTTCCAGAATTTTGCCGAGGGCATTGTTGCGCGAAGACGTGATGGGAATGTGAGCTAGCGCGTCAGGGTCTGCCACACCGAACAAGCCGCCTGGGCTGGTCACCACCAACCTATCCGGATACAACTCAACTCTGATCTGAGCGCCTTGCGCCAACCGATGATAGTCGCGGTGCATGAGTGCATTCACAACGAGTTCCCGCACGGCTTGAGTAGGGTACTCAAAAATGTCTTTCCTACCTGCACCGGTAATCACAGCACCGCGAGTCATGTTCCGCACCAGAGTTGATTCCACTGCGTCCACCATCTGCGGTATCGGGCCGTCGATGGACTGATTCTCAAGGAATCTTGTGCCGTCCGGCAGCGGTCTAGCATCAACAGTGGGAAAGGACACGAAAGTCACATCGAGCTGGGGGAAGAATTGCTGCGGATAAATGCCTAGGGTTAGCAGCCCGGCTAGGGTGAGATATTCCGAATCAGCGTTCAAAACTCCGACCATCCGCAACACAGTCGTGTCGTCTTGGGATTGAAACACCGGCCCGCGCGTCCGGCGCAGGCGTGTGAGAAGCCTTCCCACTGCCGCTGAATCCAGATCGCTCATGGTGGCTTCTGGGACAGTTGCCCGGTCATCTCGCGGCTGGCTGCGAAGTGAGAGCAGCGCATGGATTTCGTATGTGGTCAGATGCCTGTCACCATCATGGCCTCGAATGTACGAGCCGCGTTCCAGACCTTGCGCCTTCACAAAACAAGGCTTGCGTGAAGCCTCCAAGGCGGGGACGGCACAAGCCGCCACTGGCACTCCGCCAACCTCCACAATGTCGATCTCGCTACGGATAGCTGGCTCAACTGCATCTGCGCAGGCGGACACCAAGGCTTCGGCCATCTTTTTCGCATCCGCGCCAACAGGTGCGAAACCAGCCCCTTCATCAAGCCCCAGAATGATGATCCCTCCCTGCCCGTTGGCGAAAGCCGAGACCGATTCCGGCAGGCTCTTGGGCACACCCCCAAGTGCCTTCTTAACTTCAACATCATGTAAGTCCGTCTCGGCAGCCCGTATTCGGCTCACCGACTGCTCCACGACCGTCTTCAGATTCGTCATGCAACCCATCATACAACCCATCATGCAACCTTAATGGTTGCATGAACGACAGCCCCCTCGTACCCCCAGCGCGCGGCGGGGCCAGTGGCGGGGAACCTCGCTATCTGGCGGTCTTCACCAGGTGGGAGCGGATGATGCGGTACAGCTCGTGAATCCACAGCGGGACCGTACACCAGGCCGTCAGAACCAGCCACTCTTGCAGCGACAGTTGCGTCGTCTCGAACAGTTCGCTGAGGGCGGGTACCTCGGTCAAGGCGATCTGCAGTCCAAAACCGATGGCGAAGGCGAAGATCATCATCTTGTTCTGCAGGTGGTTGACCGCGAAGACCGACTTGTGCAACTTCTTGAATCCCAATGCGTTGAACAACTGGGAGATGCCCAGCGTCGTGAACGCGAAAGTCTGCGCCTTGCGGTAGACCTCCGGGTCGCCCGTGAGCAGCTTGTCGATGCCCTCAATGGTGATTGGGGCACCCTGCTCCAGCAGCAGCCGAACCGGCTCAAACAGATAGGCGGCGAGCGTCAACGCGCCGATAGTGATGCCGAAGATGATCGCCGCCGACATGCCGCCGTCGGAGAAGATGCCCGCCTTCGAGTCGCGCGGGGGCTGCTTCATGATATGGTCCTCCGGCGGATCGACGCCCAGCGCGAGGGCTGGCAGCGAGTCCGTGATCAGGTTCACCCACAGAATGTGGATGGCGCGCAGCGGCGACAGCAACCCGATCGAGATCGAGACGAACATCGTGAAGACTTCGCCGAGATTCGACGACAGCAGGTACAGCACCGACTCGCGGATGTTGTTATAGATATTCCGGCCCTCGCGCACCGCCAGGCGGATGGTCGCAAAGTTGTCGTCGGTCAGAATCATGTCGGCGGCGCCCTTGGAGACGTCCGTGCCGGTGATGCCCATCGCAACGCCGATGTCGGCTGCCTTGAGCGAAGGCGCGTCATTCACGCCGTCGCCGGTCATCGAAACGATGTGGCCGTGCGACTTGAACGCCTTCACGATCATCACCTTGTGCTCCGGCGAAACACGGGCGAACACGCGCAGGCTCGGCACAGCCGCGTTGAGTTCCTCCTGGGTCATTCGGGACAACTGGTCGCCGGAAATGACCTGGGACGGGTCGTCGACTATGCCGATCTGCTTGGCGATCGCGTAAGCGGTGTCCCGATGGTCGCCGGTGATCATGACAGTCGTGATCGAGGCTTCCTTGAAGCCCTCCACAGCTCCCGGCGCCTCCGGCCTGGGCGGGTCGATCATGCCGACCAGGCCCACGAACGTCAAGCCCTCCTCCGTCGCGGAATCGTCGTCGCGCTTCACCGCCAGGGCCAGCACCCTGAGCGCGTCCCCGGCCATCTCCGAAGCCGCCGCGAGAATGGTCCTGCTCTGGTCCGGCGGCAGTGGCTTGCCGTCTTGGGTGACGCAGTGCTGCAGGATGTTATCGACCGCGCCCTTCGTGAAGGCGATCACGGCGCCGCTGGAGTACCGGTGTACCGTCGTCATCATCTTGCGGTCGGAGTCGAAGGACAGCTCGTTGACCCTGGGCATCATGCGCTCCAGGTCGTCTTTGGCGACCTGTTTGGCAACGCCCAGGTCGAGCAGCGCCAATTCCGTCGGGTCGCCGATGCGGGAACCCTCCGAGTCGATCCAGGCATCCGTACACAGCACGAAACCGTCTACCAGCAGCTTGTTGTCCTTCTCGTAGAAGAAGTCGTCCACGTACCACAGCCGATCATCGGGGTAGGTGTAAACCGAGGTGACCGTCATCTTGTTCTGGGTTAGCGTGCCCGTCTTGTCCGAGCAGACCACGCTAACCGAACCGAGAGTCTCCACCGACGGCAGCTTGCGCACAATCGTGTTGACCTTCACCATCCGCTGCACGCCGAGGGCTAGCACGATCGTCACGATGGCAGGCAGGCCCTCCGGGATTGCCGCGACAGCGAGGCTGATCGCCATCAGCAGCATCTCCATCAGATCGCGCCCCTGGAGCAGGGCCACGCCGAACAGCGCAGCGCAGACGACCAGGCACAGGACGCCGAGCACCTTGGACAGCCCGACGAGCTTGCGCTGCAGCGGGGTGGAGGTCTCTTTCTCCTCCTTCAGCATCCGGGCGATCCTGCCCATCTCGGTGTCCATCCCAGTCGCGCAGACCAGGCCGAGGCCGCGCCCGTACGAAACGCCGGTTGACAGGTAGGCCATATTCAGCCGATCTCCGATGCCGACGTCGGACTGCGCGACGAATTCGCAGTCCTTCTCCACCGGCACCGATTCCCCGGTCAGGGCGCTCTCCTCGATCTTCAGGTTCACCGACTCGACCAGGCGCACATCAGCCGGGACGATACGTCCGGCTTCGAGGATCACGATATCGCCCGGCACCAGCTCGGCTGCCGGAATCTCGACCAGCCGGCCTCCGCGCCGCACCGCGGCGTTGGGGCTGGCCATCTTCTTCAGCGCTTCCAGCGACTTCTCCGCGTTGTTCTCCTGCACGACGCCGACGACCGCGTTGATCACGATGATCGCCACGATGATGATCGCGTCGGTGTACTCGGCCAAGAAGGCCGATACGAGCGTGGCCGCGAACAGGATGTAGATCATCGGGTCATTGAGCTGGGACAGGAACATCGCCAGGATGCTCTTGCGCTTCTCCTCCTCGAAGGCGTTCGGGCCGTAGCGCTCCAGCCGGGCGGCAGCCTCCTCGTTGGACAAGCCTTTCTTAGTCGTGTCGAGTTGGGCCAGCGCGTCTGGGAAGGAAAGCTTCTCAAAGGCTGGCGCGATTTCCAGAGTCTCACTCATCGTTTTCCCCAATCTCCAGTGCGGAAAACTCCCCCGATTCCGCAAGCCTTAGTCGTGGTTCTAGTTTCAATAGGGATTCGGAACTTTGACGAGAGAAGAACAGCTTCCCCAACGCATCCCGCATTGAGGCGGATAATTGCAGACACCCGCATAGAACACTCCTTGACAACCAAGGAGGTCTCCTTCACCCTGATCAGGGCCAGCAGAACCGAGGGCACCGATGCCACCGAGATGACGACTCTGCCGCTGAGGAAGTACTCCCCTCCGATGAGCATGCTATGTACGGGAGGGCCGACGGCGCAAGTAGCGTCTCAAAGCGGCGGTGTCCTAGTGCCAGCTAAGGCCCATCAAAGGGACGTGCTGCTGGCCGGAATGCATGTCGCGGTCCTCGAAAGAACCTTGGACAAACGGGCGGGGCATCGAGATTTTGACCACGTTTAGATCAGCCATCGGGTAGATGGAGACGTCGGCTGCGGCTACGTGGTAGAGCGCGGCCACCTTTTCGGCGGTCAGCGCTTTGCCCAATAGCTCGGCAAAGGCCGCCGCGTCGGGGAGGAAGACATCTAGGGTGAGCCAGAACGGCCCGGCATTCTTGGCCCTGATTTGGGTGGCGACATCCGCCAGGCGCTTCTTGGTCACTTTACGTCCTCCAATTCGGTGCGGAACAGCTCGTCCGGGTCCACGACCAGCGCGATGTGCTGCAGCAGAAATTCATATACCGGCCCGCGTTCCACCTCAGCCGGGGAGGTGACGAAGGCGAAGCTCGGGAAGTGCGTCATGCCAGGCAGCGGCATGTGGAGCAGCAACGGGTTGGCGATCTTCGCTATCGCGGTCGCCGTGGCTTGGTCGGACGCCCTAGCGGTGAAATGGACACCGACCTCCTTGGGGGCGGACAGGTCTGGCTCAAGGTCGCCAAGCACCCCGTTCCAGCCGTAGTAGCGCAGCGCCACTTGATACTGGTCGGCGGCAAGTCCCAGCACTTCCCGCAGGCGCTGCTGGAGGTAACCCTCCAGGAATTCACTCCAGGTGCCCATCTGGGACAAGATCATCGGATCGCGGATGCCGACGAAGGAAATCGTCTCGTAGCCAACCCGCCCGGCACCCTCAAGCTTGATGGTGTGGGTGGCCGCAGGATGGAACAGCGACCCCTCGACGCGGACCCGCCGCTGGTCCAAGGCGATGTGGCGGGCCTGGCTGGTGTCCAACTGGCCGCCTGGCTCGATGACGCGATACGGGTCGGCGTTTTCGTAAAGCATGTGCGCGGACACCGACTCCGGGGTACACGCGCTCTCGGCGGCCAGCGGCTCAATATCGAAGCCACCGGCGTCCAAGGTGACCAGCACGCCGCCGAGATGTGGGCTGGTGGTGCATTGTCCGCCACACTCCGCGACCTTGGCGGCGTGCCAAGTCGGACCGGGTGGCGCACCGTGCAAGAGCGCGAAAGCCGCGAAGACGGCGGTGTCGGACGCCCTCCCGGCCAGCACGATCTCAGCGCCCGCCTCCAGCGCGGCGGCTATCGGCTCGTGGCCCATCAGCCCCACGATGTGATCACATTTGCGGACGGTCTCTACGTCCAGCGGCGCGGCAGGGGGCAACGGCCTGGTCAAACCGGCCTCGACCCGGACCGCGATGTCGCCGGGGTCCTGCTCGGCATAGATGCGGGCGACGCGCTTGGCCAGCCCGTGCGCCTGGCAAACCTCGGCGACGATGGAGGCGACCCAATCGACACCGGAATCTGTGCCGCTGGTGCCGCACGACCCGACGATGATCGGGATGCCCGCCGCATGGGCGGGCGGGATGAGCGCCTCCAGATCGGTGCGCACCGAAGCCGCCGCCGACTTTGCAACGCCTTGCCCGAGGTAATGCGGCCCGGAGTCGGTCGATCCGCCGTCTACGGCGATGGCCTGGGCTCCTAGCCGAATACCGGCGGCAACTGTCTCGGGCGGGAAACCAGACCCCAACATCCCAGTCGGGACGAGAATCTTTACCGGCAATGAGGTTTGGCTGGCCATGCAAGCTCCTTGATGTCTAGTGTCGCTATGGGGTGAAAGGGTGTTTCGCCTCGCCGGGAGTCCCCATTCCCCGGTGGGCTTCAAGTGAAAACGAGGTTTGTCCTGGGCGGCGCAGCCCAGGCGATTTGGAGAGCTGGATCACTCCAGAAAGGCGGCACGGGCAGCCCGGTTGTGTTTCTCGACCAAAGCCGCCGCCAGCTCGGCGTCCCTGGCCCGCAGCGCGGCCAATATCCGCTGGTGGTCGGCATAGCGCTCGCGCAGCCGGATATCCCCCTCGGCCACTTGCGACCGCAACGCGGACTTCCGCTCAGCCAGCCCGAAAATTTCGACATTTTCAATCAAATGCCTGATGACGTCGTTCCCGCAGGCGGCGTTAATCCTGGTGTGGAAACGGCGATTCAGCCAGGCGAGCTGATCCGCGCGTTCGCGCGTCTCCGCCGATGTCGGACCGGTGCGCTCCAATGCCGCTACGAGCGCGTCCACCGCAGCGTCAGCGTCTTCGAGGATCGCGGTCAATACGTCCAATTCCGCAGCGCTGATCTTCTCGGCGGCGAGCCGGGCGGCGATTGATTTGAGACTGTCTTCCACCATTCCAATCTCCGCCAGCGCCACTTTGTCGAACTTGGCCACCTCTACGGTGCGCGGCCCGGACCGTTCGATCAGCTTGTCCTGCTCCAACCGGCGCAGGGCCTCCCGGACCGGGGTGGGGCTAACCGCCAGCGAGGCGGCAAGCCCGCGCTCGGTGAGGACTTCGCCAGGGGCAAGCCTGCCGTCTGAGATGGCTTCGCGCAGCATTTTGTAGGACTGGTCGGCTAGGGTCTGCCCGCTATCCAGGCTCTTGAGGTCGTATGCCATGACGTCAGCCTAGCATGCGCAATGTGCTGTTTACAACATGCTATTGCATATGGTATACCTGTCATGTTGCAGTGTTGCACCCTGCCTGGACCGAGTTGGAGGAGTCCTGATGAGCAATAGCGAGCTAGCCCAAACGTCGCCCGAGAGCCTGGGCGTGTCCCGGCGGGCATTGGCTGACTTCTTCGCCGGACTGCAAGAGTTTGACCCGCATCACATTCTGGTGGTTCTCGACGGCAAGCTCATCGCCCGAGCGGTGCGCGAGCCGTACCGCATGGGTTCGCGCCATATGACCCACTCGATGACGAAGAGCTTCACCGGCACCGGGGTGGGGCTGGCAGTCGCGGCTGGCCTGTTCGGGCTGGACGACCTTTTCGTAACATACTTCCCGGAGTACGCGGACAGCGGCGGCTATCTCGCCGAAATTCGGGTGCGCGATCTGCTCACCATGACGGCTGGCCACTCGAAGGGGTCGTCCGGGGCCAGCTGGCGGCCCTTGCCCGGTTCCTGGTTGCCGGAGGCCATGCGGATGCCGGTGACCGAACGCCCCGGCACCCATTTCCAATACGGCAGCGCCGCCAGCTTCCTGCTCTCGGCGTTGGTGGGCCGCCTGGCTGGGGTCAGCCTGCACGACTACCTGCGGGAGCGGGTCTTCGCGCCGTTGGGGATCAGCGGCGAACAATGGGACGCCGACCCGTCTGGAATCAACTCCGGTGGCAACGGCCTGCTGGTCAAGCCGGAAGACGTCGCCAAACTTGGCCTGCTGCATCTGGACGGCGGCGTCTGGAACGGCCAGCGGCTGTTGCCGTCCGAATGGGTGCGGGCGGCGACCAGCGCCCAGGTCAGCTTCCCGCCCGAGCGCTGGGACCAATACACCTACGAGCCGCACGCCAGCGGTTACGGCTATCACTGGTGGATCGGCCCAGGCGGCGCTTACTACGCCAGCGGCGTATTCGGGCAATATTGCGCCGTGCTGCCCGCATCGCGGGCGGTCATCGTGGTAAACGCCGGGGCGAAACTAGCCGAAGCCCATCTGATGCTGGACCGAATCTGGGAATTCGGGGCCACCCTGCGTGCCGGGGAGCCGGTGGGGGAAGATACCGCAGCGGGGTTGGCGGTGGTGCTGCCCCGCGACGAGCCAACACCGGCGAATGTCACCCCGCCGCTCTTGGCCGGTGAGCGTCTGGACTACCAGGCGGCGCCGAACGAAGACGGCATCACCGAATTCCGGCTCTGCGCCGATGACACCGGCATCAGCGTCGAAGTGGTCGACCAAGACCGCAGCAGCGTCATCCGCGCCGGATTCGGCTCTTGGACCCCTGGCCACACAGCCCTGCCCGGAGCCTCGCTGCATCACGAGTACGACATGGCAACCGCGCCGGTGGCGTGCAAAGCATCCTGGCTCAGCTGTGACACTTTGAGCATCACCTGCGCTTTCACCGAAGCCGCCTTCGTGGACACCCTCGTCTTCCAGCTGAATCCGAAAGGCCTGCGCTACGACCGTTCGGTGAACACGAATTCGGCGCAACTGAGGCGGCCCACCGTGGTCGCCGCTCTCGCCAGCCCCGCTGGCAACCCGTTATAGCAAATCTAGACCGCGCACGACGCCGTGCGCTGAAAGGTCGGCCCGTCATGGCAAAGAAGACCAAAACGAAGTTCGACTGGCGCATCACCTCGATGGTGGCGCTGGCCGTATTCGCCCAAGAGGTCACCTGGAATTTCTACGACGCCCAGGTTCCGCCGCTGTTGCGCGAGCATGTCACCAGCGCCGCGCTGATCGGCCTCTTCATGGGCTTGGACAATTTCCTCGGCATCTTCATCCAACCCTGGCTGGGAAATATCTCCGACCGGACGCGCACCCGCCGGGGGCGGCGGATGCCGTTCATCATTGTCGGGATGCCGCTGGCCGCCGTGTTCTTCGTCTGCATCCCCTACGCCCCCAATTTGCCGCTGCTGGTCGCGTTCATGGTCGCCTACGCGGTGGTGGCGAAGGGCTTCAAGCCTGTCGCGGAGGCGTTGATGCCCGACTATATCGGCCCCGAGCACCGCAGCCGCGCGAACGCCATCGTCAAGGTGGCCACCACGCTGACGCTGGTCGTTTCGGCGTTGATCAGCCTGTTCGTGATTGACGAACACCCCCAGTTGGCGTTCGCCATCCCTGCTGCGATCATGGTGGCCATCGGGGTGGTCCTTTGGCTGCAAGTCAACGACAGCGAATCCCCCGGCTATCAGGCCGCAGTCGCTGAAGCCCAAGACAAGCCCGAGGAAAGAGCGCCTAGGGTGCGCACCGTGCTGTGGCGTTTCCTCACCAACCCGGACCGGTCGGGGCTGTTCATGCTGTTGGTGGTTTTCGCGTTCGCCGGGGCGTGGGCGGCCTCGCGGTCCTTGCTCACCACCTTCGGGATTGAGACGCTCGGCATGACCCGTGGCCGGGCTGGTGCGCTGGGGCTGGCGGCGAGCATCATCTTCATCGCAGCCGCCATTCCGACTGCGCTCATCGCAGAGCGAATCGGGCGGATCAAGACCATTGGCGCGGGGATCGTCCTCTTCGGCGTTGGAATCGCAGTCGCCACCGCAGTCCCCAGTGAGCTGGGCGTCGAGATCGCCCTCTGCCTGTGCGGCATCGGCTATGCCGGTTACGCCATCAACGCGGTGGTGGTGTTTTGGAATCTCTCTTCGGCCCGCACCCTGGGCACCTACACCGGCTTTTACGCGATAGCCTCCGCGAGCGGCGCGGCGACCGGGCCAGCCATCGTCGGGGTGCTGGTGGACCTCACCGGTTGGCGGCTGATGTTCCTCGACACCGGGATTCTGGCTTTGGCGGCGTTGGCTTTCCTGTTGGCTGTCGCCCACTACGCGAAGCGCAATCCGACAACCCCGGAGCCAGGCGTTTCAGCCGGTCCGGCCCGCGCCGCCGCGTCCGGGGAGCAAACCTCTGGGAGCCAGTCACCAGCCTCCCAGACTGTGGCGGCGGCAATCCCGGAGCCGGAAGCCACACCGGGCGGAGTCCAGCCGACCAGCATGGAGGGAGACCGCAAATGACCGCGCCGCTGCGTTTCGCCGACATCCCTGCCGGACACCCGGCCCGCAAGATCATGTCCGGGCGGACACCGACCTTCGCCGCGCAAGCAGACCAGCGCTTCGCGTACACCTGCTACGTGCCGCCGGACTACCGCGACGACGAACCCGCCCTCAAACTGTGGGTGTTCGTCCACGGCACCAGCCGCCGCTACGACCGCTACCTCGACGGATTCGCCGACCTCGCCACCCGGCAGCGGGCGATAGTGTTGGCCCCGCTCTTCCCCGCCGGAATCTTAGACCCGAACGACGCGACCAACTACCACCTCGTCGAATACCAGGGCATCCGTTTCGATGCGATCTTGCTATCCATGATCGACGAAATCGCCCACCGCTGGAATGTCGCCAAAGACCGCTTCTTCCTGCACGGCAATTCCGGTGGCGGCCAATTCGCGCACCGCTTCCTCTACCTGCACCCAGACCGGCTGAACGCAGTCTCAATCGGCGCGCCCGGACAAATCACCCTGCCCACGGCAGACGCGCCCTGGTGGCGCGGAGTAGGCAGGCTGGAGGACACCTTCGGGATAGCCTTCAACGCCGAAGCGGTAAAGCGCGTCCCGGCGCAAATAGTCGTCGGATCGTTGGACAACAACCCCGCCGACATCGCCTCCCAACCCGGAAGCCCAGGCGGGGAAGACCGCCTTTCCCGCGCCCGCACACTCCACGACCACCTGCTCGCCCTAGGCGGCCAAGTCCAACTCGACATAGTTCCAGGCGTCGGCCACGACGGCGCGGGCATCCTGCCCACAGTCAGCTCCTTCCTGGAAACCACGCTGCAGACCAGGTAGCGCCCTTCACAAACCAACCAAGGCACGACGCCGCCAGGTCTCTCTTAGCCTCCGGTCAGCGGTTCACAGATTTCGTCAGGTGGCGCACGATCAGCCGCCTCTGTTCTGTTCAAGAGCGGCGAGCTCCGCGCTGCCTTTATCGGTGATGACGTAACGCTGGCCAGGGCTGTTCGGTCGGTCCGGCACTGACATCGCCAGGAGTCCGCCCGATACCAACGGCATGATGTGACGTCGGTAGTTGTTGGAGGATTGGGACAAGTCGCCAGCCGCCAGGAGTTCTTGGCGGCTCCTGGTCCCACGGCTCGCCTCGCGGAGGATCATCCGCTTGCGGTCCGGTGCTTGGGCAGCAAACTTGGGCACTTGGGCACCGAACTTGGGCACTTGGGCACCGATCTGCTGCTCAACTTGGTGCTCGTGGGTCGCTGCGAGGCTGCCGTCTTCCGCAGCGCGGTACATCAGAGGATCGTGATTCTGGATGTGGACGGTGATCCGGATTCGCTCGCGGCTTTCATAGAAGTCCGGCTCGGGCAGGCCGGTGGCTTTGAGCGATTGAATGGCCTCAGGGATGCCCGTCCCCCACTCTTCAATCAAGTCCAACTCCCTGAAAACACGAGCCAGCACCGGATTGCGGGACGACGACTCGCCGCGTTTCATCTTCTCGACAGTCATACCCGGCACCAAGCCGCCGGGGCTCTCAATCCAGATTCTCTCGTCCTCGAACGCTACCTTAATCGGAGTTCCGTGGTCCGAGTAGCTGGAATGAACCAGCGCGTTGACCACCAGTTCTTTCAGTGGCTCAAGCGGTATGGACCAGACGTCCACACGCCTGCGGACCCCGCCGAACTCAGCCGACAGGAAAGCGTTGCGTTTCAGGAACTCCATCACCTTGTCCACCGACAACGGGATAGGCCCATAGATACTGGCCTGATCGGTGATGTTCCGCTTGCCCGGCCCTCGGAACCGGGCGCACTGCACCCAAGCGTGCGGCAGAAACATCTCCGGGTTAGGCGAAGCCACCAACACGCCGCCATTCGACGGCACCATCCGGCCTTGGTCGTCGTAGACCAAATTCAGGGTCCGCAGCGTGCCCTCGGTCACTTCTTTGCCCAACAATGCGGCCAGGCCGTCCAGGTCAAGGTCGCTCATCTGAGCACCCACGCAGGGCAGCTTGTCGAAAGACCGCCCCTTCGCCGAAAGCGCCAGTTCGTCCACCATGCTCGAACCAGCCTGCAAGTTGTCCGCTCCAGCGCGATAGTAAGTGCCGCCGTAACGGCCCGAAGCCTTCAGGTAGTACGGCCTCTGGGAGCCAAGCGCGATCTCCGCCACAAGCAATGTCTTACCCGCAACAGTGACCAGTTCAATGAGCGGCGCGATCTGCGGCCTTATCGAATCAGCGATCATCCGCGACAACCGATCCTGCTCCGCCAAAGGCTCGCCTACACCCACCACAGTGCCGTCATCGCGCACGCCCACCACCAACTCGCCACCCGCCGAATTGGCAAAGGCGACCACGGTCTGCAACACCCGGTCCTTCGACGCCAGGTTCAGCTTGTACTCACGAGTCTTGCCCTCGGGTTGTACAACCCGGTCGGACTCATCCAGCGACAATCCAAACGGCATCGGACACCTCCTTTGGGCGAAGCGAAACGGACTCCATCAAGCCTGGCGTGGACCACACAAGACGGCTTCCCAACATGCCGACCAGGCTATCCAACTCGACATCGTAGCGGCATAGGACACGACGGCGCGGCGACCCCGACAGGGAAAAACCCCCAGGACCGCCGACAACAAAGCCAACAATTGATGACGCTTCGCGGCTGGGGCAGATACAGCTTCCCTCAGCATCCGACTCAAGCAGCAGTGTCGGATCGCTCTCACTGGTTCAGGATCGAGGCGCTGTCAGGCCCGGCGAAGAGCCAGACCAGCCCCACCCACATAGCCAGGCCGAACACGAACGAGACCAGGGACAACCCCAGCGCTAAGCGTGAGCGGCGCAGCGCCAACGCGGGGTCATTAGACGCCAGCGCCGTATCCACGCCAACCGCATAAGCCAGCGCGGCAATCCCGACAGGGAAAAACCCCAGCACCGCCGACAACAACGCCAACAATTGATGACGCTTCGGGGCATCACCAGAACGGACCACTGTCAGCCCGAGACGCTCCCGGCCCAACCGCGCCTCAATGATCAAGCCCAAAGAGATACCGCCTGCGGCGAGCAGTCCTGCGAGTGCCCAAAGAACAAGCTCGGCAACGCTCCAATACGAACTGATGCCCAGATCGAATGAGTTCAGCACCCGGTAAAACTCACCGTAGGCGAGGATTCCGGCGAGCACCGCAAGAGCGAGCATGACCGCATAAGCCAAACGCGGCTGAATAACTTTGATTCTCATCAGACCGCCCCCCTCTACTACTGATCGTTGCACCTGTGGCTGTGCCACCAGGACAAGCTATGGGTGCCGGACCAACTCTCAAAGTCCCAGGTATCACCGAGTGGCAGACCCCAGCCAAAATTAACATGACAAATGTATTGCTGGTACATCGTAGTCTTGTTGACAGAAGGCTGCTTGCTCTTCACCTCATCCCAACCAGTGGTCGCCATGACTGCCAACCCACCAATGCCAACAGGAGTCACGTAACCAGCACGTTCCATAGTCTCGCCCCACCAGGAAAGCTTCGCCGTTATCCGGAAGCCCTTTCCAGAGACGGTCTTCTTCGTGACTTTATCGAAGAGCGCTATGCCTAAGAACGGGTCCGCGACCACCGGGTACTCAACGCCTTTCACCGCTGAATGACTCACCACCTGCGTGACAATATCACCCTCGACCTCATAGTAGGTTGGCACTGTTCTGCCTGCTGCATCCCGTGCCCAGGCGGGCGCGATTCCGAGGATAAACTTGCCCGCCTTGTCGACTGCCAAAACGGCCCCGCCATCAATCACAGTGAGCGAACCACCAGCTGGAAGCCCTAGGCTGTATGAATATCTATTCGGAGACCGCGGCCCAGCGATAATCGTGGTGATCTGCACAGAGCCGTCGTTCTTAACAACCGGCACCGTTGCTGAGCCATTTTGGTTGTCATAGACCACCACGCCGTTGTCAACCACTTCGGCATCACTCGCATTCGCGGCATAGGGAAGTCCGATCTCCACAGCAGGCGACGTAGCGGATCCGAGCGTCAGTGGATCAGAGGGATCAACAGGGATCGTCAGTTCAACACCGTTGATAGTCTCGTCAATAGCGCTGTCACCTGTCAGATCTGTCGGCACATCAGCCACATTGTCAAGCACTGCCAACTCATCCGCCGTAGACCCGCTGATATTCGTGATATCCGTGAGAGTTTCTGCAACTTCCTGAGTGTCGAGTGGTGCCGTCTCCGCATGGGCCACCGAAGTGCCCAAGAGACCACTCGCCATCAGAGCGACCGAAACTAGCACGCCAAGATAGATTCGCACCGGGGATAGGGTTTTAAACGTTTTCCTGATCATTTGGGGCTCCTGACCGATAAGATTTTTTCATCGGCAACCCGTCACAAAGCTGCCAATAAGGGTGAAGCTACCCCCCCCTTCTCTCATGTCAAACCGGCTTGGATTCTGCCATCCGAGGCGCACATGGAGTTGCTCAGAGGACGCCTCAGTTTCGACGCGCTGGCTCCAGGTGACCGTGTGACAGGCTTGACCAGTACATTCGCATCCAAGAAGACACGCGCTGGCCGTTCAGTCATCGAACAACTCGGCCCGAATGTCTTCGGCAACGAGCTTGGCCATCGTATGCATCATTTCTTCCCACACCCGACGGAACTCTTGGTATGGGATGCGATGGTGGCTCCCGACCATGACCGAGTGTATTTCCCCCGCCGCGATCTTCCGGGAAACCGTGGACCGGGACATGTTCAACCTGACAGCCACCTCGGCGGGAGTCATCATCTTTGGGCGGGAGGAAACGGTGATCGTCTCACCGGACTTGCCAGCTTGGCGGGCAAAGGCCACTAGCTCTTCCACCCAAAGCGCATCCGGTTGGTCAGACGCGAGGACTTCAGGTTCGAGGGTCAACACATCTCCAGGCATACCCTGAGCATATCACCAGCTGCACAGTTACAGCCAGTACAACCGTGCAGCACTGAGGGTTCGCTCGTTACAGCGACGCGGGCCGAATCCGAACGTGGCGTAGCTACGGTTTGGTGAGGCCAAGGATGGTGTTGACGAGGGCTTGGCCTCTTGCCGCAGGCTTGACAGCGCGGATGAGGCTGAGCATAATGTCTGATATTAGTAATGATAATTGTTATCATTACTTGGTGAGAAAGTGCGTCTTGCAGTCAAAGCGCACCAAGGAGCGAGCTAGTATGCGGCGGACCGATGTTCGACATGTTCACGGCCTCGGCTACCTCGCTCGCGGCTATCAGCCTCGGTGTGGCTGCGATCCTGATGTTTTGCCCGCAATTCCGTGGCCAAACGCCGCTGGCTCAGCAAAAGACGATGCATGGGTGCCGGTTCAGCATCAGCAAACCGGCTACGTGCGTGCTCACTTCATTTACTCCGACCGAATGCGGTGCGCGTTCTGAGCGGACGGGCCGGGAATGCCCACACTTGGAGCGCGGCAGCTCAGGCTGAGACTGACGCAAGAGACACGCATGACGCCAGCTTCCAAGACTAGGAAGCGGTTCAGCCTGGGAGTTCAAACACACAAGCACTGATCTTAAGAACTAAGGAGAAATTGAAATGAGCTTGAACATTAAGGAGCGCGGAGCGCTCAAGACCAACCGATTGTCGCTGGCGCGACGGGGAGTGATGGCGCTCACGGCGCTGTGCGCCGCCGCTGCCCTGGCACTGTCTGGCACCGCTACGGCGAACGCGGCCTGGCCGAACCCGGACGTCCCGGCTGGCGAATATGACATCATCGCCCTGGATTCCGGTTGGGAACTGATGAGCTACGCCCACGACAACGAAGAGTGGTACGACTCGTCTGACAAAGTCTTCGAGGTCACCAATGGACGCATCCCACCGGATGAGGAGGAAGACTATGCCACGTCTGGCGGCGGCATTCGGAATGCCGCTGACATCAATGCCTTCATCACCATTTATGTAGCGGCCGCTCCCGCCGGAGGCAGTATAACCATCGGTAGCGGATCGCCATCTTGGACGGTCGACATCAACAACTGGGATTCAAATTGGGTTGAAGCGAATTCTCACGAGCACTTCGAGTGGACGTTCAGTGAGCCTGGTGATTACAAAATCGTAGTCACCGCCGAAAACGGTTTAACGTTCGCATATCAGACGTATCTCTTCACTGTCAGCTAGTTGCCTAAAAAGTGCCCTCCCTACGACTTACAGCTTCGCTCAAGTCCGATACTTTGCGGAGGTCCCGAGGACTCGAAACTCGGCTCACTCGTCAAAGTTCTGACCTCGTGGATAGCTAGGGCACAAACTGCGATAGGGATCGTGGGGTGCCGGATACCCATTCGGTACCCCACGATCCCTGACCGCGCAGCCGCCACCCAACAGCCGCCCAGCACAAACACCGCGCGATGCTCAGTGCGGCGGCACTTTTCCAATACCAATCCCAGCCATGCATAGCTGATCGCGGCTGGCACCGAAATATATTCACGCTGCCTGGCAGCCAGGAGGTTCCCCATAATGAAAAACAACACCGCTAGCGCGCCGGGACGCAACCGCATGATCGCGCTCATCGCTTTGAATGCGATCCTGGTGGCCTTGTTGCCCGCACCTCCCGCGCAGGCAACCGAGTCAGTGCGGGTAGCGCTGCAAGACGCGGCTGTCCCCGTTGTGAGCATCACCGACAACAGCATCGCACTGGCCGCTGCGACTAGCGACGGATCACCGCTCGCCGCTGACGCGACCATCTTCGAGGTGGACGAGTCGGGCAAAGCTGGTGGGCGACTCGTTTTGGGAACTAAGTTGGCAGACGGCTCGTCGTTGACCAGCGCGGAAGTCCATTGGTCGGTAGCGTCCGCTCCCGCTGGGGCCAGGGTGACGCTGACCGAAGATGGCGCTGACCGGCGGCAAAAAGACAAGGGCGACCTGAGCTTCTCCAAACCGGGCACCACCGACCTCAACTGGCTGTTCGATAGCCCTGGTGACTACCAGTTCGACTTTACAGTCCGCGCCACCATCAGCCGCCCCGCGCCCCACACTCTGGAGCCACCAGCCGATCCTGAAACGGATGGCAGCGAGCCAGCGCCGAAAGCCGACCCGCCCGTTTCGGTAGACCTTAGCCCAGTCACAGCCAGCTATCGGGTAACAGTCACACAAGCCGAGCAAGCTGAGGAAAGCACACCGGCAAGTGACGAGGGTGACCAAGACGATGAGACCCCAGCAATTGATGAGACCGAGCCTGAGCCTGCCCAAGCCGAAACTGAAGCTGCTCAAGCCGAAGTCGAACCTGCTGAAGCTGAAGCCACTCAAGCTGAAACCGAGCCTGCCCAAGCCGAGGCCGAGCTTACTGGGACAGAGACTGAACTCGCTCAAGCCGGACCCATCCTGGCAGCGGGCATCGGCACTATGGATGCCGGTGGTCGGGTTAGCGCGGTGTTGGATGCCGGTGATGTGCGGCTGGCCTCACGGCTCGCCGACGGCACGCTGTCACAATCACTGATGGTCGTAGACGCCGAAGGCGGCTACGAACTCCACGACGCCGCCACAACCATCATCTCAATCCC
>JAIRXX010000040.1 GCA_031268065.1 Propionibacteriaceae bacterium | reverse complement strand
CGCCCTGCGGCGGCACCGAGGCTGTGGTGCCTTCGAGGATTTTCAGCAATGCCTGCTGCACGCCCTCGCCGGAGACATCGCGGGTGATCGATGGATTCTCCGATTTACGGGCCACCTTGTCGATTTCATCGATGTAGATGATGCCGGTTTCGGCTTTCTTCACATCGTAATCAGCGGCCTGGATCAGCTTGAGCAGGATATTCTCCACATCCTCGCCCACATAGCCCGCCTCGGTCAGCGCCGTGGCATCCGCCATGGCGAAGGGGACGTTTAACATGCGGGCGAGGGTCTGCGCGAGATAGGTCTTGCCGCAGCCAGTCGGCCCGATCAGCAAAATATTGGACTTGCCCAATTCGATTGGCTCATCGTCTCCCCGGCGCGTGGGCGCGTTGGACTGCGCCTGGACCCGCTTGTAGTGGTTGTAGACCGCCACCGACAACACTTTCTTGGCGGTATCCTGCCCAATCACGTAAGAATCGAGGAAGGCGCAGATTTCTTGCGGCTTGGGCAACTCATCCAGAACACCTCCGGGCGGAGTCTCGGCGAATTCCTCTTCGATGATCTCATTGCACAAATCAATGCACTCGTCGCAGATGTAGACGCCTGGTCCGGCGATGAGCTTCTTGACCTGCTTCTGGCTCTTTCCGCAGAAAGAGCACTTCAGCACGTCTGACGTCTCTCCGATTCTGGGCATTTCGCTTGGTCTCCTGAACTACGAGGGGAAGGCCCGCACTAGGCGGCGTCTTTCAGCGAGGTGAGGATGTCGTCGATGATGCCGTATTCCTTCGCCTCTTCAGCGGTCAGATATTTGTCGCGCTCAATGTCACGGCTGATCTTCTCCACGTCCTGGCCGGTGTCTTGGGCCAGCATCGTCTCCATCAGGGCGCGAATCCGGATGATTTCCCTGGCCTGAATCTCCAAATCTGAGGACTGGCCGTAGGTGCCTTCGCCGCTGATGGCAGGCTGGTGGATGAGGATGCGGCTATTGGGCAGCGCCAACCGCTTGCCCTTCGTCCCGGCTGCCAGCAGCACGGCGGCCGCCGAGGCCGCTTGGCCCAGGCACACCGTCTCGACTTCCGGCTTTATGTAACGCATGGTGTCGTAGATAGCCGTCAGCGCGGTGAAAGAGCCGCCTGGGGAGTTGATGTACATCGAGATTTTACGCTCCGGGTCCATCGACTGCAGGCAGAGCAACTGCGCCATCACCGCATTGGCGATGTCGTCGGAAATCGGCGTGCCGAGGAAGATGATCCGGTCCTCGAATAATTTGGTGTATGGATCGACGCGGCGCACTCCGTACGACGTCCGTTCCTCCCACTGCGGGATGTAGTAATCCATGCTGGGACTCAGTGTTGGATTAAAACGCGATTCGCTCATGACTCCCCCTCACTTATTGGGCGACACAGAGGTGATCTGCGCCGCTCTCTCATAAACATGGTCGATGAAGCCGTATTCCAAGGCCTGCTCGGCGGTGAACCAGCGGTCGCGGTCAGAATCGGCCTCGATCTGCTCAGGACTCTGGCCGGTGTGCTGGGCAATCAACCGGGACATCGTTCTCTTGACGTGCAGCGTCTGCTCAGCCTGGATTTTGATGTCTGAAGCCGTGCCGCCCAGACCGCCGGACGGCTGGTGCATCAGGATGCGGGCGTGCGGCAGGGCGAAACGCTTGCCTTTGGCGCCGGCGCTGAGCAGGAATTGGCCCATCGACGCCGCCAAACCCATCGCCACGGTGGCGACGTCGTTGGAAATCCACTGCATGGTGTCGTAGATGGCCATGCCCGCGTCGATTGAACCGCCTGGCGAGTTGATGTAGAGATAGATGTCTTTGCCGGGGTCCTCGGCGTTGAGCAGCAACATCTGCGCGCAAATCGCATTGGCATTCTCATCGCGCACCTCCGAGCCGAGGAAGATGATGCGATTGGCCAACAGCGATTGGTAGACCGAATCGGTCATGCCGCTAGGACTGGAGCCGGTGGCCGCTTGGGCCATGCTGGGTAACGATAGTTTTGTCACGGAAGCGAACTTACCGTGCGGCAGGGACAATTCTGGAGCCATCTCGGGTGTGTTCGCTATCAGCCGAGCGAAGTCTGCACCGCGACTATAGGTAGCCGCAGTGCCCCGCGAAGGCTAGCTGCGGCTCTTCGCCACAAGCTGCCACCAACCGAAGAGGCGGAATTCCGCCACCGGGCGGACCCGCCATGACGCAGGCGTGGCGTCCTCCGTGCGGGAAACGGCTCGCGTAATCGCCAGCGATCCGCTCATGCACTGTGGCGTGGCCGCTGCGGCTGTGCCCGCGCGGGTCGAACCATTCATCGTGCTTCGTGGTGGCGGTGGGCGCGTCCACTCCCACCACGCCTCTGGCGCACAGGTCGGCAAGGGTCCGCGCGTGAGCCAGTGCCACCTCAGCTATAAAGTCGCTCATTCAACTCCTGCGCCGCCGCATACATGTCCATGTCGATCAGGCCGATCTGCTGAGCGCCTTCCACCTCTTCCCAGGTACACTCGTCGTCGAGCCAATCGCCGGATTCGGTGACCACATAGGGACGGTAGTTCCAGCGGCCCAGTTGGTCGATGGTGTCTGCGCGGCTGAGCAAGCCGAGCCAGTGCCGTTCGGCAATCTCGGTCGGGTCCGCGCCGGAGAAGCCCTCCGGCACGTCGGCCAGGCTCCGCGCCGTCTTCAACGTGTTCGCCACGGTCGGCTGGGAGATACCCAGTTGTCCGGCAAGCTCGCGCTGGGTCATGTGCTCGGCCAGCGCCAGCAGCAAGCGAAGGTAATCCAAGTGGTCGAGACGCTCACGGGTACGCACGCGGCGGGCCTGCTCGATCCGTGTCTCAACATCTACTTCAAGTACAGCCGTCATGGCGTCCCCTTTCCTGTGATAGATAACGCTATCATGCGATGGGAGCCGCTAGCTATCAAGGCGTGTACCGCTAGTTGTGCGCCTCGCCAGCGAACCCAAAGCGATCCTGGCCGAAATCACATTTTTAACATGCAGGGATCACAAGAGACGGATCGTCCCGCGTTTCTGGATGGTGATTCCGGCGGGATTCCGCTCATCCGCCACCGCTACGCCCGTCTGGGGAATAACCGCCTACTCCGCATCCTCGGATGGCCGCAAATCCACCGGCTCGCCGTTGGAATCAACCACCTGAGCCGCCGTGACTACCGATTCCAGCGCCTTGCTCCGGCGAATTTCCTGAGTCCAGCCCGGCAGATGGCCGTGTTCCATCATGTGTTTGGCCTCTTCCTGCGGGGTGGAATTTTTCTCCATCGCCTTGCGGACGAGCAATTCGCTCAAATCGCTCTGCTCTACGCCGATCTGCTCGTCGTCAGCGATCTTTTCCAGGATCAGCTGTGCTTTCAGGCCCTCAATGGTGTTGTCTTCAAGCTGCTTCCAGAATTCCTCCGGCGTCTTGGCGTCGTCTTCGATGCGTTCCAGATACCGCTCCAGGGACAGCCCCGCGCGGGAAAGCTGATCGGTGATCTGCTGTTTCCGCGCCTCCACCTCGTCGTTCAGCACCCGCTCGGGCAGTTCCAGCTCAGTCGCCGCAACCAGAGCCTCCAGCACCTTGTTGCGCCCTGTGTTGATCTGTTCGTACTGGGCGTATTGCGCCACGGTCTTAGCCAGGTCGGCTCGCATTTCGTCCACCGTGTCGAATTCGGAGACCAGCGCGGCGAATTCGTCATCCACTTCGGGAAGCTCGCGCTCGCTGACCTTGTTGACCTTGACTTCTATCTCGGCCTCTTCGCCCTCGAATTCGCCCCCGACAAGGGTCGATTTGAAGAGCTTGGATTCCCCGGCGCTCAGACCGGTCACCGCCTCGTCCAGACCGTCAAGCATCCCGTCAGCGCCGATCACATAGCTGACACCCTGGCTGGTGGCGTTGGGAAGCACTTCGCCATCGCGGCTCGCCGTCAGGTCGATGTTCACCGAGTCGCCGTCCTTGGCAGCCCGCTCGACATCTGTGGTGGTGGCGAAACGCTCACGCAGCACCTCAATACGCTCATCGACGTCTTTGTCAGTATCGGGCAGGGCGTCCACCGTGACTGACAAGGTGCTGAAGTCAGGCAATTCAAAGTCGGGGCGGATATCCACCTCGGCGCTGAATTCCACCACCTCATTGTCCTCAAGCTTCGTCACATCGATCTGGGGATCGCCCAACGGGACCACTTTCGCCTCAGCGATGGCATCCGAATACGCCTTGGGCAAGATGGAGTTGATCGCCTCCTGCAGCACCGCCTCCCGGCCAAAGCGCTGGTCGATCACCAACGCCGGAACCTTGCCTTTCCGGAAGCCTGGGATCGACACCTGGCTGGCAATCTCGCGGTAAGCCTTGTCAAGGTGCGGCTTCATCTCAGTGAAGGGAATCTCGACAGTCAACTTGACCCTGGTTGGGCTGATCTTCTCGACGGTGCTGGGCACATGAACTCCTGAAGTTAGACAGACTGACCAATCTTATCCGCCCCACCCAGTGCCTAAGCCAATTCTGGTCAGTCGCCGCCTCCCGCAACGCCGATAAGCGATTTACCGCACGTCACTGGCGTGCCCACACCAGCGGGCGATCTCTGCGACCAACTCAAGCGGGAGCGGCTGGTCGTGCGGGAACTGGATCGCCCCTTTGCTCGTCTTGTAATCGGCCAGCCTGCCAGCGAAATGCGCCACTGCTTCCGAGCCGGGATACAGCCCGATATGTTGCTTAAACGCCGCGAAATGGATCAGGTTCCGCCCGTGCCAGAAGGTCGGCATCCGATAACTGATCTTTTCCCGCGCATCTGGCAACTCACCCTTGATGACGGTGTAGACCTCGCGCAAGCGCGGCTGAAGGCTCTCATCCTGCTCAGCGATGTAGTCGCCGATGGGGTCGCCGCTCATCATCCAACCTCAATTTCGCCCTGGACACGATCAACTGCGCACCAGCTTAGCGGCCACGACCTCGCTCACTTCGACCTGGCGACACGGCATTAATCGCAAGGAAGCCAATTCTTCTACCCGCTCGCAGGCAAGCTAATTTTCAGCCGCCGCCTTGCTGGTGAACGTCGTTGGCGCGGTAACCTTGCGCCTTCCGTCCATCTCGTAGAACGCCTGCCAGCCGGGAGTTCCCTACCGGTTCCAAAGGCACGTTTGCCGCCCATGTCAAAATCCCTTCCCAGATCGGGCAATCCTGCACGACCCTGCACGGAAGGGGTCTTATCGCGCTTCCCAAACGGTTTCTTGTCCCGGCTCACTCCGCCCTGGCTAGGCGGTATGGTCTTGGAGCGAGCGACGGGAATCGAACCCGCATGGCCAGCTTGGAAGGCTGGGGCTCTGCCATTGAGCTACGCTCGCGCGAACCCAAGCGTACTGTGTTTTTCGGTCCCGGCCAAAGTTGCCGAACCGCCGATTA